>JBILLP010000503.1:0-3090 GCA_044376025.1 Bradymonadia bacterium | reverse complement strand
GGACGCGGCCCAGGGCTTGGGCGCGCGTCTCGACGGTCGCCCGGTGGGCACGTTCGCGGACGCGTCCTGCATCTCCTTCTTCCCGTCGAAGAACTTCGGGGCGTACGGCGACGGGGGCATGGTCTTTGTCCCGACCGAGGCGCAGGCCGCGGAGCTCCGCAAGCTCCGGCAGCACGGCTTTGCCGCGAAGTACAACAGCGAGGTCCTCGGCTACAACGCACGGCTCGACGGCATCCAGGCGGCCATCCTGCGTGCCAAGCTGCCCGACCTCGAGGCCGTCGGCGAGGAGCGCCGACAGAACGCGGCACGGTATCGCGAGCTGTTTGGCCGCCATCGCTGGCCCGAGGGCTTCTCCCTGCCGGTCGACGACGGCCCGGGCGGCCGCTTTCACCACGTCTACAACCAGTTCAACCTGCGGGTGCCCCGGCGCGACGACCTGCAGAAGAGGCTTGAGGCCGACGGCATCGGCACTGCGATCTACTACCCGAGGACACTGCCCGGGCAGCCCTCGCTGTCGAGGTTTGCGGCGGGGCGCGCCGGTTGGCCGAACGCCGAGGCCGCGACCCGGGACTCACTGGCGATCCCGATCTACCCGGGACTGACCGATGAGCAGGCGGCGTGGGTGGTCCACCGCATCGCGGCCTTCTACGGCGCGGCCTGAACCGCCTGACAGCGCTCCCGCCACGTAGCGGTCGCGACCGGGTCGTGCGCCGCCTGCGCAAAGGCGAACCCGTTCCGACAGGCCGTGGTGGAGCCCGGGCTCAGCCGCCACGCGGCCTCGAGCTGCTCAAGGGCCTCGGTCAGCCGACCCATACGGCCCAGGATCACCGCCACGTTGCTGGTCATCGTCGCGGTCACGAACAGCTCGTTCGCCCGGGCGAACGACGCTCCCGCCGCAGGCAGGTCGTTGCGCCCCGCCGCGTCCATGCCGGCGGCGCCGTGCTGCTCCGAGAGCCACGCCGCGTACGACTGCGACGCCGCCCCGGAGGCTTCGCGGGCAGCGCGCCCCCACGCGGCATCAAACGGAGGCGTCGCCGCGAGCTGCCGTTGCTCAGGGCAGGGCGCCAGGTCGGCGGGGGTCAGCTCGCCCATCGGCCAGCACGACGAGAGCCGCCACCCGGTGGGCACATCGGGGTCGCGGGTCATCCGCTCCCACCAGATCCGGTGCCCGGGCGCCGCGGCCATCGCCAGGCTGGTCATCCTGGCGCGAATCTCGTCGGGAGTTCGCGCGAAGGGCGGCTCAAAGGCAGGGTCGCCCGGTGCGACGAGCGCGAACGGCTGGTGCCGCTCCGCGTACCGGTAGTGGTCGCTCCGGGAGCTACCCGAGCGCCCGACCAGAAAGGCGTCGGGCCGAGCGTCGGCGACATGCCACGCGTGCAGGAGTGCCGCGGTGAGGCTGTCCGAGACGGGCAGAACCACCGCCTCGGGTGGTGCCGCACCCGCCACCGCCGCGGCGAGGTCCTCGGGCGCCCGGTCGCGGGGCGCCGCCTCGGCGCGCGGGTCAGGCGGCATGAAGGCCGCGCCCGCGCAGAGCGCCGTCGAGAGCCCGAGCACCCACGGGCCGGCATGCCTCCGCAGGACCCTCGATGACACCGCGTGCAGGTCAAGGACCGCGAGCGGGGCGAGCACGAGCGCAAGCCACTGGCCGACCTGCAGGTCGCGGATGCCCATCGGGTTCAGCAGCACCGCGTAGCAGAGCTCGATCGTCGCGAAGGCCAGGGCGAGGCGAAGGCCCGCAGAGGCTCCGCGTCGCGCCCCGCCGAGCCTGGCGAACAGGCCCACAAGCCCGACGATGACGAGTGCGGGCAGCCCGCCGACAAGCTGCCGGAGCAGCTCGCCCAGGTGACGGGTCGCCACAGACAGGTCAGCGCCCATCTGGCTCCCGAAGGCCTCCCGGATCTCTGAGGCCTGGATCACCCGCCAGAAGCGCAGGGGTGACGACGGATCCCCCCAGTTGTGCGGTCCGTCGCGGAGCGCCGCCGCCGGCAGGTAGGCCCAGGCGAGCAGCCCGAACAGGCCGAACGAGATGCCCAGCAGCGCCGCGCGGCGGCGAAGCGCCGGTGGCGCCGCGGCGACGGCGGCAAGGGCCGTCAGCGGCGCCCAGAGCCTGAAGAGGGCGTGGTGGGCGATCCCGAGCCCGAGCGCGAAGCCGAGCAGCGCAACCCAGCGGAGGTCAGCCGCGTGACGCGCGGTCCGGACCCACCGGTCGAACCAGAGCACCGAGAGGCCCGCGATCCCGAGCACCCAGGCGTAGACCTCGGGCACCCGCAGGTGGACCGCCAGCGTCGGCGTCGCCAGCATTGCGCCGATGGTCGCGACCGACATCGCGCCGGTGACCGCCGGCGACGGCAGCCCGGTACGGTCGCGCGCCGCCGCACGCAGCAGCTCGACCCACGCGAAGGCCGCGACCGCCATGCCCGCCACCGACCACCATGACACCCGGGTGGCGATGCTCGACGCCGGGATCAGCGCGAAGAGGTACGAGGCCTGCGTCTGCCACGGGAAGCCCGTCGCGTGCGGGACCCCGAGCTGTGCGGAGGCGGTGACGAAGTCTCCCGCGTCGAGCCAGCCGAGGCCCGGCGCCGCGCTCCACAGGCCGACCAGCGCCACCACACACGCCGTCAGCCACGGCATCGCCGCGTCGAGTCGCTCGGCAGCGGTCGCGTCGGGTCGCGTTGTCACCTTCGCCGTCTCCTGTTAGCTCGCGCGTGTCGGCCGGGCCTGTCTCGTCGCAGCGCCGATCCGTGTGGAGTCGTAACCGTGGCAGCCCTCGAAGTCGAACCCGTTGACGCTCAGGTCCTCACCGAGGCCCGGGCCCGGATCGCCCGCGCCCACCGCATCATTGTCAAGGTCGGGTCGAGCGTGCTGGTCGGCGGCAGCGCCGGCCTCATCGATCGGCGCATCTTCTGCAGCCTGGTCGAGACGCTCGCCCTGCTGACCGATGTCCCGCACCGCCGCGTGGTGCTGGTGAGCTCCGGCGCTGTCGCGGTGGGTCGGCGGCAGGCTGCGCGGCTCACCGGCTCTGCCGTCGGCCGCCCCGACACGCTCGCGGCGCGCCAGGCGTTGGCGTCGCTCGGCCAGCCGATGCTC
>JBILLP010000075.1:0-9764 GCA_044376025.1 Bradymonadia bacterium | reverse complement strand
CGGAGGGGTCGCCTGCGGCGAGAGCCTGACATCAAACGCCTGACGCGCGCCGGGCCGCAGCGCCAGGTTCTGCAGGAACACGCCGTACCCTTCGCGCCGCACCTCGAGCACCTGGGCCGTGGCTGCAACCTCGAGCGAGACCGCGGAGCCCCGGCGTGTCCGGGCAATCTCGGTTCCGTCGACCAGGATGGCGGCATCCTCGATGTTGCACGAGACCGCCAGCGTCCCGGGCACGCCCTCCATACGGAGCCCCGAGATGATCTCCATCTGGCCAGGGCTCAGTGACAGTGTCCGGGTCAGGTTCTGGAAGCCGGGCGCCCGCAGCTCGATCGTCACCTGGCCCGTCGGCAGCGAGAAGTACTGCCCGGGGCCTGTCCCGACCTTGCGGCTGTTGACGTAGATGTCGGCCGTGGCCGGTTCGATCGCGAGCACCTCGATGCGGCCGTCGGTCCCGGTGGTACCTGACGGCGCAGCGGCTCCAACGAGAGGGGTGGGCACGGTGGTTGGGGTCGCTGGGGTGTTCGGGGTGGTCACCTGGGCCTGCGGGACCCCGGGCTGGGCCGTCTGCGCGGCGTTCGGCGCCGGGGTGATCTGCACCAATGGGGAGGCCAGGAACTGCCTCGCGAGCTCCTGCATGCCCTTGCGGGCCGCCTCGCCCGCATTCGCGCCCTGCACGTCGACGACGGCGGTGAAGTCCTTGTGCCCCTCCTCCGGGTCCCACACGTCGATCGAGACATCGTAGTGACCCCGCGACGTGTTCTGGAGTGCGAACTCGAAGACCCACTTCACCGAGTTGCGCCGTGCGGCCCGGAGCTGGCAGTCCTGAACCTCGGAGGCATTCGTGCCGGCAGCCTCACGGCACTGCGAGAAGGCCCCGTCGAGGTCCTGCGACCCCGCGAAGCGGAAGGCCCCGGTCGCCGACAGCGCAGACTCGAAGTAGCGGACAGCTCCGTTCAGTGCGTTGCGGATCGCCGGGTCGCCGTCAGCCTTCGGAAGCACGTACACGCGCACGTGACCCTCGGCCGCGGTGGCGTGGGCCAGTCCGGCATCGAGCGGGAGCGCCGCGAAGAGCGCGGCAAACGCCAGCGCGACGCGCACGAGCAGGTGTCGAGAACGGGGCTGGCTTCGCGTCATCGGGTCTCCGGTCGAGGCGATGGGGGAGAGGGCACGTTGCCTGATGCCTCAGGCGATGTTCTGGAGATGATCGAGACGGGGCGGGCGAACGACCGCGCCCGGGGCCGGCGGCCGCACTCGGCGAGGAACCACACAACGCATAGGCCGGGTTCCACACGACGCAAACGATCGCATCACTGGGCTGTATAGGCTTGGCGCATCTGCGGGCACTGAGGCTCCGGGAGCTCGTCGGGCAGTATCTCGACAAGGCCCTGCAACGATGGCTCGATCTGCACGATCGAGTCGAGCTCCGCCTGCTGCGACGGCGTTCGCTGGGCCTGCCGCTGAAGCTGGCCGCGCCGGATCTGCAGATTCTCGAACGCCTGGGTCGCCGCCGGGCGCTTCTCGCGGTAGGCGTCGGCCAGGCTCTGCGTCAGCGAGCGGATCGTGACGCACTCGTCCTGGCGAAAGCCCGGGGTCTGCCCGTAGTTTCCAAACAGGCGGTCATCGAGGCGGCGGACCAGGTCGAGCGACTCCTTGAGGTCATCGAGCGGCGTCACGCCCGCAGCCGCGGGCGCGTTCGTCTGCGCCAGCCCCGACAGCCGCGGCGGGGGCGCCTGGCGGCCGTAGTCCCGATCGTTGAGCTTGGCGTCGAGCCGCGAGGCGCGCGCGTACCAGTCGAACAGGTCGAGCAGCATCCCGCCCTCGGTCTCGTTCAGCATCCGGGCATCCTGCAGGTCGAGCACCGTCGTCCGCGCGCCGCGCACGATGTCGTCGGCGCTCTCGCCGCGCCGCACCTGCCGCTGGATCCGCGCCAGGTTCACCGGGATGTCTGTCGGGTAGCGGCTGTAGCGGACGACGTTGAAGATCGCGTAAGGCGACTCCCGGTACTCCTCGCGGGAGTCCTTCCAGTAGAGGCGGCCCGACTGGTAGATGAGCTGCTCCGCCGCCTTGAACGCACCCTGCGGCACACGCGGGTTGCCGGTGATGCCGACCAGCACGAAGTCGCCACCCATCAGCAGGTTCTGCGGCTCAGCGCCCTCGACCGTCTCGACCGGCACGAAGTCGGTCGTCATCTCGAACACGTAGGTCGGCGCAGCCGCATAGTCGATCAGGTAGTTGACGGCTGTGAACCCGATGTTGACCAGCTCCTTCTGCCACCGGTTCAGGTCGAGCACGTCGGCCGCCTGCGCCTGGTCGGCCTTCTGCTTCGACCAGTCCACGATC
The DNA here is from genome assembly GCA_044376025.1 of Bradymonadia bacterium. Lineage (GTDB taxonomy): Bacteria > Myxococcota_A > Bradymonadia > REDH01 > REDH01 > JBILLP01. The sequence goes on along the minus strand of JBILLP010000075.1, from coordinate 7,424 downwards.
TTGCGCGCCAGCTCGACGTCGTTGAGCTGAGCGATGATGAACTGCAGCCGGAGCGGCTCGTTGCCAGTCCTGAAGGGGGGCGTGATGAAGGCGCTGTCGAAGGTCACGTGCGAGTCCCTGAAGACCGGGTTGACCTGCACGACGGTCTTGTACTGGCACTCCTGCGATGCCCGCCGTGTCGACTTCTGTTGGTCCGAAGGCTGGAATCCCAGCGCATCGGTCGACAGCTCCTCGCAGCGGACGCCGTCGGGGATGATGCCCGCAATCTGCGCGATGATCGCCAGGTTGCCGACGTTGCGGCCGAGCATGCCGCCCGCGTAGATGTGCTCGAGCTTGATGCCGAAATAGTCATCGGTCGTGATCGACTCGCGCGGCCGCGGCGTGGGGGGCAGATCCCGGAGCCCGACCGAGCCGTCGGGCATGGCCCGTGCGGTGAAGTAGTCGCGCATCCCCACGCCAGGCATCACGTTCGTGTCGCTGATCGCCTTGGGATTGCAGCCTGCGGCCGACAGGATCAGCCCACAAAGTCCCAGGAATCCGGCTCGCTTCAGGTTCATCGACTGGCTCCAGCGAAGGTGAGGGTTCACAACGCGCGACGCATTTGCCGTGTCGGGCCCGTTTACGCAAGCAAACGCGTCCTTGGGGGCCGGCGCTGTCTGCCGGCGACGGGCCACGCGCCCGGTCATTCAAACCAACAGGTCCCCGTTCGCGCGACCCGCGCAACCTACACGAGCTCGACAGCCTCGTCGCCCGCAAAGACCGACGCCCCGAGCCTCAGCAGCTCCTCGAGCGTATGGATGTCATGCCCGAGCACCGGAACCGTGCGGATCGGGATCGTCGAGACCCGCGCAGAGAGCTGCCGGATGCCCGCGCGGTCGCGGTCCCCAAGCGCCGCAAGCCCCGTGTACAGCGCATCGAGGGCCGTCAGGCGGTCCGCATCAAGGCCGGTCGCCGCCGCGCGCCGCCGGAGCACCTCGAGGTCGCCGGGCTCGAACAGGTCGTGGCTGCGGTTCAACACAAACATCGAGACCTGCTTGCGCATCTGCGTCAGCCGAGCCTGGAAGTCCGCCGCCTCGGCCATCCGCCGGGGATCGGGCGAGGCCACCACCACGTAGCGCGTCCCCGCGGCCCGCAGGATCTCGTGCACCTTGTCTCCGCGCATCTTGAACGACGACTGGACCGCGCGCATCGCGTCGAAGAACTCCGCCAGCTCCGCGATGAACTTCTCGCCCCCGATCACCGACAGCAGCTTCAACACCACCGCGCCGGGGTTGAAGATCCGGTCGAACAGCCCCCCTCCGCCGCCCGACTTGGCCGGCACGAACCACTTCATCACCTGCTCGTCGAACATGCTCGCCGCCCTGCGAGGCGACTCGAAGAAGTCAAGCGTGTTCTTGCTGGGCGGCGTGTCGAGCACGATCAGGTCCCAACGGTTCGACTCGTACAGGTCGTAGAGCCGCTCCAGCGACATGTACTCCTGCGTCCCGGCGAACTGGTCCACCATGATCCGGTAGACGCGGTTCTCGAGGATCCGCGACGCGTGCGGGCCCGCCGTGCGCCGGATCAGGTCATCGAAGGTGCGCTGCGCATCGAGCATCATCGCGTCGAGCGAGCCGGTCGCCGTCGCGATCGAACCGAGGTCGACCGACTTCGCCTCGTTGCCCAGGTCTGCCAGTCCCATGGCGTTCGCAAGCCGCTTCGCAGGGTCAATGGTCAGCACCAGCGTCCGGCGACCGAGCGTTGCCGCCCGCAGCGCCAGCGCTGCTGACGTGGTTGTCTTGCCGACCCCGCCGGTCCCGACGCACACGATCAGCCTCGCCTGGTTCAGCAGGTCGTGCTCGAGCCCCGGTGCCGCCTGCCGACTCACAACTGCTCCGACAGGCGACGGGCAACACGTTCAACAAGCTCCTGCTCGCTGCTCCGCGTGAACACGTAGGGCGTATCGATCAGCTTCACGCCCAGCTCTCCCCGGAGCCGGTGATGCTGCTCCTGCTCCTCGTCCTCCCAGTACTTCGCCAGCGCCACGCCGTAGCGCAGACGACGGAGCGCCTCCCGGTCGCGATCCTCGGCCGTCCCGAGCTGCTCGTCCATCCACGCCACGTCGGTCTCGTCGATGCCCGAGTCCTTGAGCGCATTGACCACCACGGCGCACACCGGTGTCGTCACCCTCCGCTCGATGTTCCGGGACAGCTCGATCGTCTCCGTCGTCGGCATCTCCTCAGGCAGCGTCACCAGCACCAGCCCCGACTTGTCCGGATGGCTCAACAGCGCATCGATGCTGCGAAGGTGGCCGGCCAGCTCGCCCACCGAGACCATCTCCGCCATCGACCGGGGCACCCTCAAGAAGGTCACCGCGTGACCACTCGCCGGCAGGTCGACGATCACCAGGTCATAGGCCGGCGTCGTCTCGGTCGTCCGGATGGCGATCTGGTCGAGGATGACCGCCTCGACCACGCTCGGCGCCGACTCGAAGAACACCCCGACGATCTTGTTGCCCAGGATGAGCTCCGACACCCGGTCCGACCTCACCGTCTTCTTCACGAAGGCCTGCATGCAGGCTCGACCCTCAAGATTGCACGCCCAGAGGTTCGTCGCCACCTGCACCGGGTCGAAGCCGATGCGCGAAGACCCGAACAGGCGCTGCATCGCAGGATCGGTGTCGATCTCCACGACCAGCACCCGCTTGCCGCGGCGGGCTGCACACAGCCCCATCGCCGCCGCGACGGTGGTCTTGCCGACGCCACCCTTGCCGGTCACGAACAGCAGCTTGCGGTCGAGGATACCCTTCACGTCGGTCTGTTCAGCTCGGGAAGTCCGGACTGTGCCGGCTCCGGTTCCTTGTGATCGATCCGCGGTGGGCTGACAAGCCGCCGAGCCGGCAGGCGCGCGTCAACCATGGGCCGGGTTCGAGGCGCGTCGGGCCTTGAGGTACTCGAACACGATCGGGAGGATCGACAGCAACACCACCACGATCACGATCTTGTCAATCTGCCGGTCGAGCCCCGGGAACACACTACCCAGGAAGTAGCCGATCAGTGTCATCGACAGGATCCAGGACGCCGCGCCCATCACGTTGAACATCGCGAAGTCGCGGTACCTCATCCCCGCGAATCCCGCGACCACCGGCACGAAGGTCCGCATGATCGGCACGAAGCGCGCCATCACGATCGCCTTGCCGCCATGGCGCTCGTAGAAGCCGTGCGCCTTCTGGATGTGCGCCGGGTTGAAGATGCGCGACTTTGGCCTCGTGAACAGCGTCGAACCGACCTTGGCCCCGATCAGGTACGACAGCGCATCGCCGAGGATCGCCAGCGGGATCAGCAGCAGGTTCAGGTAGACGATGTTCAGCGACCCGCCGGCGGCGAAGATTCCGGCGACCACCAGCAGCGAGTCCCCCGGCAGCAGCGCCACCAGCGCGCCCGTCTCCAGGAAGATGATCAGCCCGAGCGCCCAGTAACCGCCCGCCTCGACGATGCCGCGGGGGTCGCGGATCATCTCGATCAGCTTGTGCGGGTCGGTGAGGTAGTCGGTGATCGAGGCAAGCAGTGACATGGGTCCTCGCAGCGGGCTCGCGCCGTGTGCCAGCGGTCTCCTACGGGGATCCTCGCCGCCCGGCAACCTCGCCGCTTCTGTACGGTCGCCGCGCGAGCGCCTACGCAGGGTCGTCTTCACCCCTGCCCCCTTGGACGAGATGCTCCCCTCACGTCGAAACGCCACCCTCGGGCTGCTCCTCGCCTCTGCCACTGTGCTGGCTGCCTGCATCGACCCCAGGCAGCTCCTGGCGATCTTCCTGCTCTCGCTCCTCGGCGTCACGCCTGCGTCTGACTTCGGGCAGACCGGCAACGTCCGCTTCACCTACTTCGACCCCGACGCATCGGCCTCCTCCGGCAAGGCCTTCGACCTTGGCTCTCTGCTGCAGGTTGACGTCCAGAACGACGACGGCACCTACTCTGCGTGTGACTACCGGGGCACCGATGGTCAGCAGGCCAGTCCCTACAACAGCCTGGCCGTGCTGATCGATGACTCGGGAAGTATGGAGCGCAACTACCCGGTCGAGGAGTTCGGCGACGTCTGCCCCACCTGCCCCCATGATCCCGGCCGGCAGCGCGTCGAGGCGACCCGCGCCCTGATCGACCGCATCCGTGACGTCGCGCCCCAGAGCCGGTTCGGTGTCTTCGACTTCGGGCCCGCCACCACCGAGGGCCTCACCGCGACGCAGGTCCTGCTCGACTTCACCGCACAGGCAGACGGCCTCGAGGCCGCGCTCGAGCGCGTCGATGGCAGCCAGGAGGCCGGTACGCCGCTCTGGGACTCGATCATCGACGTGGTCGGCATGGTCGGCACTGACGCCGACGCCTACGAGGTGCTCCTGCAGCAGGCCGCCGCCGACGGCTCGGGCGGCGCCACCGACCCCGACGTCAAGCGCTACATCCTGGTCATCTCCGACGGCCAGGACACCCTCTCGACCGCCACCATCGACGACGCCATCGCTGCGGCCCGCGACACCGATGTTGTCGTCCATGCCGTCGGGCTTGGCGAAGCCTCCGCCCGGCGCGCGCTCGCGCAGGCCTCCACGGGCGGTCTCCGGCAGGAGCAGCAGGGTGCCATCCAGGGGCTGCAGTCCATCGCGGAGGCCACCGGTGGCTTCTACGCCTCGGTCGACGACCCCTCCGAGCTGCGGGAGCTCTTTGAGAACATCGCCAACGGCCTCGCGCAGGGGTACGCGACCGACACCTTCACCTGCGTTCCGGCCGAGGGCTCTGGCGTCTCCGGCACCATCCCGGACTCGGGCAACACCGTCGCCGGCCAGGTTCGCCTCGCCAACGCTTTTGCGCTCCCGTGGACGATCGTGGCGCCATGAGGCACCGAGCGACGGCCCTGCTCCTGCTCGCGTCGCTCGCATTCGCCTGCAGCGACTCCCGCGGCTCCGGCGATGACGCCCGCGACGCCACGCCCGACGTCTCCGACACGACCGAGCTGGGAACCGACCTCGCCGACGGCTCCGGCGACCTCGCCGACGGCTCCGGCGACCTCGCCGACGGCTCCGGCGACACGGGCCCTGACGTCGAACCGGCCTTCCCACCCGGGCTGGTCCCCGTCGACGAGGCCTTCGCCGCCGTCGACCCCTTCATCGGCTCCGGCGGCGTTGGCTTCGGCTACGCGGCGCTGACGCCCGCGGCGCAGGTCCCCAACGGCATGGTCAAGCTCGGGCCCGACACCACCAACGGCCCCTACCACCCCGCGCAGTCCCACTTCTCGGGCTACAATTTCGACGACCCGCACATCCGCGGCTTCAGCCACACACGCTTCGTCGGCACGGGCGCCACCGACTTCTGCAACCTGCGCATGCTGCCGGTCACGGCGATCGACGAGCGGCCCGCGCCCTCTCGGTATGCCACCTTCGACCGCGACTCCCAGTACGCCGAACCCGGCTACTACCGCGTGCGGCTGCTCGATCCTGACGCAGTCGTCGAGACCACGGCGACGCAGCGGGCAGGGTTCACGCGGGTGACGACCAGCGGCGCCTTCACCATGCTCTTCGACGCCGCCGCCCAGGTCGAGGATGCCGGAATCGAGCTTGCCGAGGTCACCGTCGACCCCGTCTCGGGCCGCATCGAGGGCAGCGTCGCCTTCTCGGGGGGCTTCGCCGGGCGGGCAGGGCGGGTGCGCCTCTTCTTCGTTGGCGAACCCTCCCGACCGCCCGTTGCCGCCGGCACCTGGGCCGAACGCTACTCCGACGCGCTCACCGCCTCGGGGCCGCAGGCAGGCGCCACGCTGACCTTCGACAGCGGAGAGCCCGTTACCCTCGCCGTCGCCATCTCGTTCGTCGACCTCGACGGCGCGCGCGGCAACTTCACGGCCGAGGCGGCCGGCGTCTCCTTCGACACCGTCCGCTCGCTCGCGGCCGACGCCTGGCGGAGCAAGCTCGGCCGCATCCGCATCGGCGGGGCCGAGCCCGACGTCGAGACCCGCTTCTTCACCGCGTTCGCCAACACCTACCGCATGCCCACCCGGTACGACGACGTCGATGGCCGCTTCGTCGGCGTCGATGGACTCCCCGACCCCGGCCTCGAGGGCGGCTACCTCTCGGACCTCTCGCTCTGGGACACCTTCAGGACCCTCCACTCCTGGTACCTGCTCGTGGACCCCGACCTGCAGCGGGCCTCGCTCCGTTCGCTGATCCGCATGGGCGACACCGGCGGCTTCATCCCGAGGTGGCCCTCGGTGCGCGGCGACACGGGCAGCATGGATGGCACCAGCGCCGACTTCCTCTTCGGGGAGAGCGCCATCAAGGGCCTCGCAGGTGTCGACTACGCCCGCGCATGGGAGCTCCTGATGGTCACCGCAAACCCACCCGTCGCGGGCAGCCGCGTGCTGCGGAACGGCATCGAGGACTACCTCGGCCTCGGCTACCTGCCGGTGGATCGCCACAGTGAGTCGGTCTCGCAGACCCTGGAGTACGCCTACGCCGACGCCGCGCTCGCCACCCTCGCCACCGCGCTCGGGCGCGACGCCGACGCCGCGACCTTTGCCGAGCGGTCACACAACGCCCGCAACCTCTTCGACCCCACGACGCGCTTCTTTCAGCCCCGGCTGGCCGACGGCACCTTCGCGCCGGTCGAGCGCCGCGACGCCGTCTACATGGGCGCAGGCCCCTACACCGAGGGTTCGGCCTGGCACTACCGCTTCTACGCGCCCCACGATCTCGAGGCGCTCGTCGAGGCGTTTGGTGGTCCTGCCGCCTTCGGGGAGGCGCTCGAGACATTCTTCGCCCGCTCGAGCCTTGGACGGCCCGCGAAGCCGAACCTCGTGCTGCCCGACCCGTACTACTGGCACGGCAACGAGCCGGACATCCACTCCGCGTGGCTCTTCTACGCCTCCGACCGGCCTGAGCGCGCCGCCTACTGGATCCGCCAGATCCAGACGCGCCTCTACGGCTCGGGCCCCGACGGGCTGCCCGGGAACGACGACGGCGGCACACTCTCCGCCTGGTACCTCTTCGCTGCGGTCGGGCTCTTCCCGGTCGCCGGCACCGACCGGTACATCCTCGGCAGCCCGCTCGTTCCCCTGGCAGAGGTGCCGCTCGAGGGCGGCGCGTTACTCCGGATCGAGGCTCCGGGCGCCTCCGCGGAGCGCTACACCGTGCGCGGAGTCCTCGTGAACGGCGAGCCCTGGACCTCGCCCACCATCACCCACGCCGACCTGCTCGGTGCCACGCTCCGGTTCAACCTTGTCGATGGATCGTGAGCCGGTGACCATCCGGCGCGCGCTGCCTTCAGAGGCCGAGGCGGTTGCGCTGCTCGACGCCGCGCTTCACCAGGAGCAGGTTGCCATGGGCTGGCGGGGGCCTGATCGCGGATTCGCGTCGCGGATTCAGCGGACCCGTCAGCGACTCGGCGACCCCGACGTGCGCTACCTCGTCG
>JBILLP010000502.1:0-3095 GCA_044376025.1 Bradymonadia bacterium | reverse complement strand
TCGACATCCCCCGACGTGTCGACCGCGGTGTCCCCTGCCGTGTCGACCGAGGTGTCTCCAGAACCGTCGACCTCGACATCCCCCGACGTGTCTCCGGACGTATCGAGCACCGTGTCTCCGGAGGTGTCGTCAGCGGTGTCGCCCGACTGCGAGTCGCCAGCCGTTGTGTCGCCGGCGAGGTCAGGGCTGGTCGGCCCGCCGTCGGAGCAGGCCAGGAGCAGCCAACCGGTACAGAGCGTCAGGACGATGGACTTGTTCATGGGGAGAACCTCGCGGTGCAGGGAACCAAGGCCTCCATATCGGAACTCGGTTCGCTTGTCGTCCCGCGCGACTTCGAGTTCGGTGGTTCTGTCGCCGAAGGAACCCTGTTGCTCGAGCCGCTGCACATTGCGCTACTGACTGTGACTGCGTTCGCAGCGGGCACCGTCGATGCCATCGCGGGCGGCGGCGGACTGCTCACGTTGCCGGCCCTGCTGGCGTCAGGGCTGCCACCGCAGGTGGCACTCGGTACGAACAAGGGGCAGTCGGTGTTCGGCTCCGGGAGCGCCCTGCTCACCTACGCGCGTCGGGGGCTCATCGACACGAGGCGGGCATGCTGGGTCTTCCCGCTCGGATTCATCGGGGCGCTCGTGGGCGTCGAGGCGGTGCTGCACCTGTCGCGCGAGACGCTGCGGCCGGTCGTCATCGTGCTGCTCGTCGTGGCGGCCGCCTTCGTGGCAACACGCCAGAACGGAGTCCCACATGCTGCGCCCCCGACCCAGGACCCCGCACCCGCGAGGCTGCGCGCGGCCTGCCTCATCGCGCTCGGCGTAGGCTGCTACGACGGGTTCTTCGGCCCGGGGACAGGCACCTTCTTGATCGTGCTCTTCATGGCCGTGCTCAAGGACTCGGTCGTGGGAGCCTCCGCGAATGCGAAGGTCGTGAACTTCGCGTCGAACCTTGCCTCGGTGCTCTGGTTCGCGCACGCAGGCAGCGTCGACTGGTCGGTCGCACTGCCGATGGCGACCGGCCAGCTCGCGGGCGGCTACCTCGGCGCTCGGCTCACAGTCCGAAACGGCCAGGCGCTTGTGCGACGGGCAACGCTCGCCGTCGTCGCCGGACTCATCCTCAAGCTGACTTGGGACCTCATCAACCTACGGTGACGCCACGGAGCCAGCCCCGCGCACAAGGCGTGACGCGAGCCAGGCGGTCGAGCCCACAAGCCAACCGCTGCCGGCCCACGCGGGAGACTCCCCCCGCTGGGCCAGCATCCACGGGAGCGCGAGGATGAACGCCGGCTCCGGCGCCAGGTGCCAGCCCAGGATCATCGCCGCGTGGTTCGGGTCGTCGGCCGCGGCGACCCGCCACTCGCCGTCCCGAACGGTCGCCTTCCAGCGGCTACCGTCACCCAGCGTCACCGCGATGTCCCCGGAGCCCTCGCGCTGCCCGGTCGCGACGAGCCGACCGTCCCGGAGCAACTCCAGGCCCTGGTTCGAGCGCCTCGACTCCATGCGACCGACACCCGGGCAATCCACGACGCTGCGCTGGTTCGGCGCATCGAGCCGTGCCTCACAGACGCGCTTCCCGAGCCGGTCGAGGACCTCATGTCCGTCAGCGGCCAACCGGAGCCGCCCCGATCTGACGCCCTCGGCATCGAAGAACCGGGCACCGGCGCTGCTGACGCGCAGCCGACTCGACACCATGCCCGCCGCATCCCTGACCACCACAGAGCTCCCGCCAGAGTTCGCCGACCGCCAGCTCAGCGGAGAAGGCGGAGGCCGTCGCGCCGGCTGAAAGGCGTCGCATCCCGCAGCAAGCAGCGACAGGCCGAGCAGAACAGCCGATGCCAGCACCCTCGGTGCCCTGGGTGTGGGGCACGGGGCGCTCATTGGAACGGCAGTTCGAGGTTCCGGCGGATCTGGTCAAGGATGCCGTTGACGAACCGGGGGGTTGTCTCCTCACCGTACCGCTTTGCGATCTCGACGAGCCCGTTGAGGGTTCCGCGGGGGCGGGGGCGATCGGTGGCGATCATCTCCGCCACGCCGATGCGGAGCAGGGTCCGGTCGATCGGAGGCATCCGGTCGAGCCTCCAGCGTGGCGACGCCTGCTTGATCAGCGCGTCGATGCGCTCACGGTTCTGCTCGACGACGACCACGGTCTCCTCGACCGAACGACCGACGTCCTCCCAGTCTGCCTCTGCGGGCAGATAGTCCTCGAACCGCTCGATCCGGTGCCAGGGACTGGCCTCCTTGGCCGAAGGCGGCTCCGCCGTCCCAACCACCGCGGCCCGCAGGAGGCCGAATGCAACGAGTGGCGGGTTGCCGCTCACCTCGGAGGCATAGAGGACCCAGAGGGCGAACTCGCGGCGCCTGTCTTCGCGCTCGACGCGGGCTGTCCTCATAGCTGCCTGTACAGGTTGGCCATCTCGATCGCGGCCAGCATGGCCTCTGCGCCCTTGTTGCCCATCTTGGTGCCGGCGCGCTCGACGGCCTGCTCGATGGTCTCGGTCGTCAGGACGCCGAACGCCACAGGCAGCCCGGTCTCCATCGCGGTCGATGCGGTCCCCTTGGTGACCTCTGCGGCGATGTAGTCGAAGTGAGGCGTCGAGCCACGGATCACGGTGCCGAGGCAGACGATGGCGTCGAACCGGCCGCTCTTTGCCGCCTTGGTCGCCGCGAGCGGTATCTCGAACGCACCCGGGACCTTGACCACCGTCACGGCAGCAGCAGCGCCGCCATGACGCACAAAGGCGTCGAGCGCGCCTTCGACGAGGCGGTCGGTGATGAAGCTGTTCCACCGGCTGACGATCACCGCGACCCTGAGATCGGAGGCAAGGAGGTTTCCTTCGAGGGTTTGCACCATGACGACTTTCCTTCGGGGCGGGTTCGCCCCAGACGCGACAGGCTGGTTCAGCCGCGCGTGTACCTGGGCATCGGGATGGACTCGAAGCCGTCGACCTCAAGCCCGTAGGCATCGAGTCCGACCAGCTTCTTCTCGCTGTTCGTGAGCACCGTCATGCGGCTGACCCCGCAATCCCTGAGGATCTGGGCTCCGAGCCCAAGGTCGCGGAGCGCGGGCTTGGGGCGGTTCACGGCATCGTTCGGCGCGGGTCGAGG
>JBILLP010000501.1:0-3111 GCA_044376025.1 Bradymonadia bacterium | reverse complement strand
GGGCGCTGCGCGACCGGCCCGACTGGGCCGCGGCGCGCGAAGCGCTCCACCTGGGCTGGCCGACGATTCCGCACCAGCTCGCGCACTGGGGGCTCGCGGTCGCGGACCGCTTCGTGATCGGCCGCTGGCTCGGCTTTGCCGCGGTCGGCCAGTACAGCGTCGCCTACGTCTGCGTCGACGTGTTCGCGCTCGGGATGCAGGCGATGAACCGCGCGATCTCCCCGCAGCTGGCACGGTGGCACAACGAGCCAGCGCACCGCGCCTACCTCGTCGACCTCATCGATGCGTTCGTGAGGGTGAGCTTCGGCGCCCTGGTGCTCTCGAACGCATGGGCTCCCCACCTCGTCGTCTGGACCTTCGGTTCGGGATACGACGAGGCCTCGCGCCTCGCCCCGGTGCTGCTGCTCGGCGCCGGTCCGTGGTGCCTCTACTTCTCGGAGGTGAACGCGCTCTTCTACCAGCGGCGCGTCCGGAGCGTGCCGGTCGGGACCGTCACCTCGGCGATTCTCGGCGTCGGCGCGACCATCGGGCTCGTCCAGCTGAGCGGCCTGCTCGGCGCCGCGCTCGGCACCGTGTTCGGGTACGCCGTGCTTTGGGTCTTCACGCGCTGGCGAGCGTCGCTGGCCCCCCGGGTCACGATGTCGGTCAGGGCGTCGGTCTGGGCGCTTGCGAGCTGGGCCACGGCCGCGCTGCTGGCGGTCTGGGTCTGGTTCGAGGGACCGGTGCCGTGGTGGGCGCTCGTGCTCGTGACCCCAGTGGGGGTGGGCCTCTCGTGGCGGGGGCTACGGCTGCTGCTGCGTGCGAAGGCGGCACGGTGAGGCGGGGGAATCAGCGCGCGGGCGTCTTCGTGTCGACCACCTGGTGGACATGGGCGTTGAGCCGGGCGAGGTGCGGGTGCTGGTCGAGGAAGTCGATCACGTCGGCCACGCGAACCCAGCCATCGGCATCGGCCAGACAGCGATAGAGCAAATCGACCAGCTCAAGGTCCACCGGCTCGTCGACGCAGAGCCGGTAGGCCGGGCGGGTCAATCCGGGTGGCGCGCCGACCCGTGCATGGACAAACTGGTCGGGGCGCCGGTCGACGTAGGGCGTGACATGCTCGCGCTCGAACGCGTCTGTCGAGACCGCGTCGGCAGTCAGCAGGTGCTTCGCTCGGACGACCTCGGTGTCGAGACCGCGCGGGAATCCGCAGCGCGTCGACGCATAGGCGTAGTCGGCCCCGCTGGCTTCGAAGCGCTCGATGGCGAGGTCGATCACGTCAGGCTCGAGCAGCGGGCAATCCCCGGTGAGCCGCACCACGACGTCGGCCGATGAGGCCTTGATGGCCAGCGCAAAGCGGGAGAGCACGTCGTGCTCCGACCCGCGCACGACGCGGAACCCTGCGCACTCGGCAATCCGGGCGACCGGGTCATCGTTGAGGTTCTCCGTGGTGGCGAGCACCACCTCGTCGACGCGCCTCGCGCGGGCCGCCCGCTGCAGCACACGCTCGATCAGCGGGCGGCCCGACAGGGGAGCCAGCACCTTGGACGGTAGGCGGGACGACCCGGTTCGGGCCTGGATGACGGCGACGGTACGCAGACTCATCGGGGGTCTCCTTCGGACGGGAGTCGCTTCAACAGGAAGTCGATGATTCGCTCTGCACCTCGACCATCGACGGCCTCGAATCCGGCCCGGGCGCGTCGGCGGAGTGCGTCGGCGTCGGCGAGGAGACGGCGTAGGCCTCTCGGCTCGACGACGTGCGCAAGGCCCAGCCGCGCCATCCTCGCCGCGTGCCGGGCGAGGTGGGCCCACGGAACGACCACGACGCTTCGCCCCAGGCAACAGGCTTCGAGCGCGGTGGCACCACCGATCGTCACCACCACGTCATGCTCCAGCATCCGCGCGATCAGCGAGGGCTGGGCGTCGAGAACGAGGCGGCCCGCCCGCGCGCGCCGGTGCATCGCGTCACGTCGCGCGCAGGTCCAGCCTGCTCCACACAGCACCGTGAGCGTGCCGCCACGCCAGCGGTCGAGGGCATCGACGACCGACTCGGTCACACACCCCGGATCGGCGCCGCCGCATGTGAGCAGCAAGCGGGGCTGCCCTGCGAGCTCGACCGAAGACAGGGGCCGCGCCTGTCGGACCGCCTCGTGCACGAGCGCGAACTCGAACCCGGAGGCGATCGGGGCATCGGGCGGGCGGCTCAGGTCGAGCCGAGTCGCGTCGACGTCGACGTAGGCATCGGCCCCGACCGCAAAGGAGCCCGAGTCGTTGATCTGCACCACCCAATCGGCCCCGGCCGCACGCCACGCATCGACGGTCCGCTTCGACGTGTGGAGGAGGTCGGTGACGACCAGCACGGGAGGCGCACCGGCCTCTCGCAGCGACCTGAACAGCGCACGCCGGCGTGGCACCCGCTCAAACGCCACCTGTCTGGAGGCGAGCCAGCCCGTGGCCTCGTCAGAGGCACGAATGCGGAGGGCCGTCGGGATCCCGCGGGAAGCGAGCGCAGTGTGGAGGCTCGCGCACCGTGCGGCGTGGCCGAATCCGATCTGTCCGTCGGCCTCTGCGGCGAGCATGACCGTTGCGGCGGGCTCAGGCACGAAGCAGGTCCCACGTGAGCACGGTATTGCGAGCCAGATCAATCGGCACCCGAAGTCCGAGCACCTTGTCAAGGTCGGCCGGCGAGATCCCCCATCCGGGTCGGACCACCTTGAGGTGCTCGCGACGAAGGCGGGTCCCGGCGACGACGTCTTCGGCCACCACGAGGGAGCGGGTGGCGTTGTGGCGCTCGATGACCTCCGACGCCGTGACCCGCTTCTCGCTGGTGCCAAGTGCGACGTCGAGCACGCGCACGTCTCGCACGAGCGCCGCGAGCTCATCGGGGTCGGCGCTGAACCAGTGGTCAGGACCCGGGTCACCCTTTGAAAGCGTGAAGTGCTTCTCAAGAATCTTCGCGCCGAGCGAGACCGCGCCCAACGCCGCCGCGTTGCCGATCACATGGTCGGAGTACCCGATGACGGCGAACGGGAACGCCTGCGCAAGCATCGGAATCACTCGCAGGTTGGCATCCGGCGGCGGCGCGGGGTACTGCGCGACGCAGTGGAGCAGCGCGAGCCCTCCGGTCGCGCG
>JBILLP010000500.1:0-3116 GCA_044376025.1 Bradymonadia bacterium | reverse complement strand
GAGGCGGGCCAGCGGATCGTCGTCGACACGCGCGAGGCGAGGTACGTGCGCCGAGCCTGAGGCGGCGGGGGCGGGCGGCCGCGTGGTACGCACCAGCTCCCAACCCCCGCCGTGCTGCGACCCTCGGCTACTCGCCGCCGACGCTCTTGTAGGTGTCGAGGTCTTGCTGCGTGGCGGTGCGCACCAGCCGAAACCCGGTGTCCCAGTAGGCGCCGGCGCACCACATGCCGAAGTGCTCGTAGGCCGTGCGTTGATCCCAGCCACGAATGAACGAGGCGCCGCGCTGGACACATTTGCGGTCGCCGGTGCCGGGATTGGGGTCGACCTGCGGTTCGCTGGGGTAGGGTCCACGCGGGTCGCCCGAGGTCCACTCGAACACGTTGCTGGCGAAGTCGTAGAAGCCCCACTTGTTCGCGGGCCAGATCGTCCCGACCGGGTAGGGCCCCGAGTTTGGCGGAAACTCCTCGGCCTGATCATACACACCACCGACCGTGACGAACTCGAGGTCGGTGTAGTCCATCGCGGCGATGTCATCGCTGCCCGCGCCCGGGTAGAGTTCGGTGCCCCCGGCACCTGCCGCATACTCCCACTCGGCCTCGGTCGGCAGCCTGTAGCCGGTGCAGTCGAGGTTGTTCGGACGCTGGTAGTTCAGGTCTGGCGTGAGCCTGGTGAAGTCGGCTTGCCAATCGGGCCAGACGGGCTCGACATAGAACTCCGCCACAAAGAGCCCATACGACTCGGTATCGTAGCAGGGCTGCAGCCCCTCGTGCACGCTGAGCAGGTCGGCGTAGCGTGCGGCCTCGAACCAGTTCACACCCTGCACCGCATCGTCGGGATCGCCCGGTGTGAGCTGGTTGTTGTCGATGCCCACGACGTCGTCGTACTCACGCTCGGTGACCTCGTACTTCATCATCCAGAAGGGGCGCGTCAGCGTCACCTGGTGCACCGGCTCAGTGGCCCCGACGATGGAGTCGTCGCCGTCGTCACGTCCCATCATGAAGGTGCCGGGTGCCACCAGGATCCACCGGTCATCGGGAGGGTCGAGTCTGGGTGGCGTGGCCTTGCCCGAACCGTCTTCGCAGGCGGTGAGACAGTGCGCTCCGAAGACAAATCCGAGGGCGCGGCGCGGGTAGGTTCGAACGTGTGACATGGTGACCTCCTTCACCGGGACGTGGGAACTTCGAACTACTCGAAGGGTGAGGGGTTGACGGCACCAAAATCAGCCGCGAGCCAAATCGCTCGGTTGAAGTGGCTTGGCGCGTCCGCGGCGAGAAAATAGGCGGGGGGAATCACTCCGAGAGAAGGGCCGGTTCCATCGGAGGATTCCCCGTTAGCACTCCGGCCGTCGACCGCCTCAAACGCCGGCGTCGGGATCGACGGGATCCGGGTCAGGCCCTGTACCACCGCCGACCTGACGAGCACACGCTCGAACCACTGCCTGTAGCTTTCCATGCCTGCGTCGGCGCTCCCACCGAGGTCCAGCGACGCGAACAGCTCTACCGCCGCGAGACCACCCAGGCCAGAGTCAACCACAACCTCGGTCCGCCCGTCCAGCATCTCCGTCGAGGCGTAGTCGAGCGTCACGCGGGTCTCGACGACGTCGGCCTCGAGCCGCGACGCAAACGCAAAGCCCAATCGAACCGGCGGAAGCGACGCAAACCGGCGAACGACCGCCTGCTCCTGCTCGCTCAACGTCTCCCAGCCTGCGCAGGGCCCCGACCCGCCAACGGGCGTGCAGACCCCGAACGACACCCGCCACGGACCCGCGCCCGCCACCGCAACGCCTGACTCGAGCACACGATGGCTCGCGAACGCGGGTGGCAGCTCCGAGGCGACCTGGAGCGTCAGGTTGGCGGGTCCCGCCCCTCCGGCGGGCGCAAACAGATAGTCGGCCACCGCCGCCGCCACCGCGGCCCGCGACGCCGTCGCCACGCCCTCAGCCGCCGCCATCGCCGTCAGCCACGGCATCAGCGTGATCCGGCTGGCGGCGAGCGAGCCCAGGCTCATCGGAAGCTCGGCGTCGAGGTAGCCCCCCTGCCACGCGGAGAAGAGGAACTGGTTGGCCAGGCCCAGGTGCGCACCCAGCGTCACCGCGCTCCCGTCGGTCGGAGGCGACGTCGCGCGGTCTCCGCCCGGAATCGGCGCCCCGACGGCGCCGAGAGTGCGCACCGGAGAAGGCGTGCTGAGCGACATGCGCACCGTAGCGAACAGGTGGTCGCCACCCCGGACTTCTGCCCGATCGAGCCCCGCTGTCCACGACATATCGAGATCATCGGCGCCCGGCGCTCCAAAGACCTGCTCGAGGTTCGGAATCTGCATCGTGTCACCAAACACCGGAACGCGCAGCTGCCCCACCGACGCGTCGAGTGCTTCACGAATCTCACGGTCGAGCCTCGGCTGCAAGGACGCCAGCACCGCATCGGTCGCATCGTGCGAGACCGTGGTCAAGTCGATACCCGGCAAGATCTCCATCCAGAGCGACGACGTCAGGTCGGCCGAGGTCGTGACGTTGTCGACCGCGATGACACCATCGGTCGCAGACACCCGCACGCCCACGCTGATCTCGACATCATCGATGTTCAGCCGGCCGTGAATGAAGTTGGCGCCACACACCCGAACAGGGATCGAGATGTTCGCGATCCGGGCCTGGCCTGCCACCAGGTCTTCTCCGTCGGCTGAGAAGCCGAGCGCGAAGATGGGTGAGGTAACCGAGATGCGGTGGTCACTGTCGGTGTACGACTCGACACAGGGGTCGGTCATGCGCTCCCACGCGTCGACCGCGGCGTCAATGAGGTACGCGAACGGGAAGCGCAGCGCCTCGGCGGCCCCCGCGACGGCGCAGTCGAGCCATCCGTCGCAATCGATGTCGAACTGCTCGGGCGTCATCGGCGATCCCTCGACCAGCGTGCGCTGCCCGATGGCCGCCTCGACCATGCCGCGGAAGTCGGAGCCTCCCAGCGTCCGGCGCACGAGTCCGGCGACCGAGTCGACCTCGAAGTTCGAAGGACCCCTGTCGAGCGCCTTCTGCGTGAGCCGGCCGGCGAGGGAATCGGGCAGCAGTTCGCCCGGGTTCGACCACGACGAAGCAAACAGGTATCCACACAGATCCTCATCCG
>JBILLP010000074.1:0-9832 GCA_044376025.1 Bradymonadia bacterium | reverse complement strand
GACCTGGTCGAGCCGGGCGTTGGGTCCGGCGAAGGCGATGATCTGGTCAAGCAGGGAGAGCGCATCGCGCATGCCGCCCTGGGCTTGGCGAGCGACGAGGTGGAGCACGGCGGGCTCGACGGCCATGCCCTCTGCAGTGACGATGTGAGTGAGCCTGGCGACGATGTCGGCGTGGCCGATGCGCCTGAAGTCGAACCGCTGGCAGCGGCTGAGGATGGTGACCGGGATCTTGTGGACCTCGGTGGTGGCGAAGAGGAAGACGACGTGCGGCGGGGGCTCCTCGAGGGTCTTCAACAGGGCGTTGAAGGCCTCGGTGGTGAGCATGTGCACCTCGTCGATGATGTAGATCTTGTGCCGGTCCCGCTGCGGCGCGTAGCGGACGCCATCGCGGAGCTCGCGGATCTCGCCGATGCCGCGGTTGGAGGCACCGTCGATCTCGATGACATCGACGGAGGTGCCTCGCTGGATCTCCAGACAGGAGGAGCAGTGACCGCAGGGCTTCGGCGTGGGCCCCGAGGCGCAGTTGAGCGCCATGGCGATGATGCGGGCCGAGGAGGTCTTTCCGACGCCACGGGCGCCGGTGAAGAGCATGGCGTGGGGAACGCGCCCGAGTTCGATGGCGTTGGTGAGCGTCCTGGCGACATGATCCTGCCCGGTGAGGTCGGCGAAGGACTGGGGACGCCACTTTCGAGCGAGGACGATGTAGGACATGGTGCAAAAGAAGGGGTGCCGGACCCTGCACACGCCGTGTCGCTACCGTTGCTCCCTTCCGGGCCTGGCGGGGTTGACGACCGTGCGTCGCAAGGTCCGGCGCAAGGCATAGCATCCCTGGCGGGGCCGAAGTAGCAAAGAGCGGAGAGGGTGGGATTCGAACCCACGTTACGGTTGCCCGTAAACACGCGTTCCAGGCGTGCGCCTTCAACCACTCGGCCACCTCTCCTGAGGGAGGGCACCTGAGTTCGGTCGAAGTCGGGAGCAGGATACCTGGGAGCCAGTCAAAGAGGAGAGGGTGGGATTCGAACCCACGGAACGCGTGAACGTTCTCTTGATTTCGAGTCAAGCGCGATCGACCACTCCGCCACCTCTCCGTGAGAGTCTCATTGCCTTGGGGTCACTGGGACCTTCGGGGCTTGAAGAACTCCGACAGAATACCTGCGCATTCATCCGCCAGGATGCCACTCCTGACACGGACCCGATGCGTCGTCCGGGGATCGTCGCAGACCTGGAACACAGATCGGACAGCCCCGAAACGGGCATCGAGCGCACCAACTATCAAAGAACCGACTCGAGACTGGACGATGGCTCCTGCGCACATCGGACATGGTTCCAGCGTCACGTACAGAGACGCTTCGTCGAATCGCCAGCTCCGCACGGTCGCGGCAGCATCCCTCAACGCCTCAACCTCTGCATGGGCCAGCGGATCCTGATTGACAACCCGCCGGTTCCTCCCTCGGCCGACCACTCGACCAGCCAGCACCACCACAGCTCCAACGGGGACATCCCCACTCGCTTCCGCTTCGGCAGCCTCCATGAGCGCCTCCCGCATCCACTTCTCGTCTTCGCTGCTCTGCATTGGTGCCGACTGCCTAGCCTCCGTACCAAGTCAGTACACCCATCAGGAGTCGAACCTGAAACCTTCGGATCCGTAGTCCGATGCTCTATCCAATTGAGCTATGGGTGCTCCCTCATCTTCGATTCGTCGAAGAGGAGCAAAGAGGCTAGCGGCCGCGAATCGACCCGTCAACCTCAGCGGAGCGGGAGGGATTCGAACCCTCGATAGGGCTTTAGTGCCCTATAACGGTTTAGCAAACCGCCGCCTTCAGCCTCTCGGCCACCACTCCAACGCCTTCATCCAGTCCCAGTTTTCAAAGAAGCCCCGAAGGACCCTCAGCAGAGGAGGAGGGATTCGAACCCCCGGTACGCTTGCACGTACAACGGTTTTCAAGACCGCCGCCATCAACCGCTCGGCCACTCCTCCATTTGGAGGTGGGGCAGGGTTCCTAGCACAGCGCAACCTGACTCGGCAAGGGCTATCGCCTACGCGACTCCAGCCGATCGAAGCCCGTGTACGGACGCAGCGCGTCCGGGATCACCACCGCCCCGTCTCGCTCCTGGAAGTTCTCCAGGATTGCCACCAGCGTCCTGCCCACCGCGAGGCCGCTCCCGTTGATCGTGTGCGCAAACTGCGGCTTCCCAGACTCGTCGCGGTACCGGATGCCCGCGCGTCGCGCCTGGAACGACTCGAAGTTCGAGCACGACGAGATCTCCCGGTACGTGTTCTGCGACGGCAGCCACACCTCGAGGTCCTGGCACTTCGCCGCCGCAAACCCGATGTCCCCCGTGCACAGCGTCATCACCCGGTAGGGCAGCTCGAGCCGGTCCAGCACCGTGCAGGCGTCCCGCACCAGGCCCTCCCACTCCGCGTAGCTCTGCTCCGCCCGGACCACCTTCACCAGCTCGACCTTGTTGAACTGGTGCTGCCGGATGAGCCCGCGCGTGTCCCGACCGTGGCTGCCCGCCTCACGCCGAAAGCAGGGCGTGTAGGCGCACAGCTTCAGCGGCTCGTCCAGGCTCTCCAGCAGCGTCTCGCGGTACAGGTTCGTCACCGGCACCTCTGCCGTCGGGATCAGATAGAGGTGGTCCGTCTTGAAGAGGTCCTCCGCGAACTTCGGCAGCTGCCCCGTGCCCGTCATCGAGTCCGCGTTCACCAGCAGCGGCGGAAGGATCTCCTCATACCCGTGCTCCCGCGTATGGATGTCGAGCATGAAGTTGATCAGCGCGCGCTCGAGCCGAGCAGCCTGGCCGCGGAGGAAGGCGAACCTCGCGCCCGACACCTTGCCCGCCTGCTCGAAGTCGAGCACCCCGGCGTTTTCGCCGATCGTCACGTGGTCTGACACCTCGAAGTCGAAGCGACGGGGCGTACCCTGCGAGCGCATCTCGACGTTGTCATCAGAACCGGCCCCCTCCGGGACCGAGTCATGGGTCAGGTTCGGGATCCGCAGCAGAAGCGGTGGGATCGCCTCTTCGGCCTCGCGCTTCTCGTCATCGAGCGCCTTGGCGCGTTCGGCCATCTCCTTGAGTCTCGCCCGGAGCTCGTCGAACTCCGCCGTGCCCGGCTTCAGCGATTTCATCCCGTCAGAGGCACGCTTCTGCTCGGCTCGGAGCGTCTCGTACCCGTAGATGGCTCGCTTTCGTCGCTCCGCCAGCGACTCGAGCGGTGAGAAGTCAAAGTCGACTCTCCGCTGGGCTGTCTTCGCCTTCACGAGGTCCAGGTTCTCAACGACGAAACGCAGGTCGAGCATGCGGGGGCTCCTGTCGAAAAAAAACCCCGGTCCATAGACCGGGGTTTCGAGTGCGAAAGGTGGGAGTCGAACCCACACGGCGTTTTAAGCCACAGGATCCTTAGTCCTGCGTGTCTGCCAATTCCACCACTTTCGCGTGACCCGAGACAACCCGAGTCGAGGGCGGGAGCCTTACTTCGGGCTTCTCACCCTGTCAACCACAATCCGAAGACCTCAGCACCATCAGGGACCACTGCCGCCTGCCGCCGGGACTTCAGGCGCTGCCTGCGGGGCGGCCGCGGGAGGCTCTGACGGCGGAGCCGCGGGCGCGGCGGGCGGAGCCGCGGGCGGCAACGCCGCGGGTGCCTCGGGCGCAGCGGCTGGCGCCGCACCGCCGGCTCCCGCCGGAGCTGCCGAGCCTTCTGCCACGGGCTTCGCCGTCCTGAACTCACCCTCTGCCGCCGTCTTGCCCGCCGACGTGATGTACGCAAGCAGCAGGCTCAGCCCAAGCCAGAGGCCCGCCGCCCCGACCGTCACGTTCTTCATCACAGGCGCGGCACCGCCCCCGCCGAATACCTGCTGCTGGCCGCCACCTCCGACTGCCAGCCCTCCACCTCGCCCAGCCTGGAGCAACACCACCAGGATGAGGAACAGACAGACGACGACGTAGATGACGTAGATGGCGATGATCGCTGCGTTCATGGACCACTTCGGAGCACTGCCAGGCAGCGCGTAGGTACAAGGCCCGCCTCATGCGGAGTCGAGCGAGGCTAGGCGGACGGCGGCATCAACGCAAGCTCACCGCGCCGCCGCGACGATCCGGGCGAACCCCGCAGCGTCGAGCGATGCACCCCCGACCAGCGCCCCATCGACATCGGGCTGCCCGAGCAGCTCGGCAGCGTTCTCCGGCTTGACCGAGCCACCGTACTGGATTCGCGTCGCATCGGCCTCAGCGCCAAACCGCTCGCGCAGCACCCCGCGCACGAACGCATGCACCTGCTGCGCCTGATCCGCCGTCGCCGTTCGACCGGTGCCGATCGCCCAGACCGGCTCGTACGCAAGCGTGATGCCCGAAAGGCTCGTCACCGACGCGAGCCCCTCGCGCACCTGACGCCCCACCACCTCGAGCGTCGAGCCTGCGTCGCGCTGGTCGAGCGTCTCGCCGACGCACAGGATCACCTCGAGCCCCGCACCCCGGGCCGCCACGACCTTGCGGGCGACCCCGGCGTCGGTCTCCCCGAACAGCGTGCGGCGCTCAGAGTGGCCGATGATCACCCCCGTGGCGCCGCTCTCTGCCACCATGCGCACCGACACCTCGCCGGTGAAGGCGCCCGAGGCCGCCTCGTGCGCCGTCTGCGCCAGCACCCTGACTCCGGTCCCCGCGACCGCCGACGCGACGTCGCACAGCCAGACGTGGCTCGGCGCGACCCCGACATCGACCCTGTCGAACTGCCCAACGCCGGCCGCGACCGCCGAAGCCAGTGCCCGCGCCTCGGCGCGCCCGAGGTTCATCTTCCAGTTGCCAACGACGTAAGGACGGCGACTCATGTTCCCTCGAAGCGGTGTCCAGCCCTGAGTGCAGCGATGCCAGGAAGGTCGCGACCCTCGACGAACTCGAGGCTCGCCCCGCCACCCGTCGATACGTGGGACACATGCCGCGCCCGACCGCTCTCGACGAGCGCCGCCACCGAGTCACCGCCGCCGACCACGGTCATCCCCGGATTGTCGGCCACGAAGCCCGCCACAGAGAAGGTCCCCTTGTTGAACGCGGGCTTCTCGAAGACGCCGAGCGGGCCGTTCCAGAAGATGGTGCGCGCCTTCGCCAGGTGGCCCCCGAACAGTTCGACCGTCTTGGGGCCGATGTCGAAGCCGGCGAGACCTTCGGGGATCGACGCGCTGGTCGTCACGGTCGACTCCGTCGAGTCGATGCCTGAGGCGATGACGTGGTCAACCGGCAGCACGAGCCGCGTCTTGCGCGCCTCCGCCAGCGCGAGCAGGCTCGCGGCTACCCCGATCTTGTCGGCCTCGACGAGGCTTCGACCGACCGAGACCCCCTGCGCAGCCAAGAAGGTGTAGGCCATCGCACCGCCGATCAGCAGCGTGTCGAGGCGCCCGATCAGGTTCTCGATGACCTTGATCTTGTCAGAGACCTTGGCGCCCCCGAGCACCGCGACGTACGGCTTCGCCGGGTCTGCCAGCAGCGCCCCGAGGAACTTCAGCTCTCGGGCAACCAGAAGCCCTGCGGCACGGCGGTTCTCGGGGAAATGGCGCACCATCGTGTAGGTCGAGGCGTGCGCCCGGTGAGCCGTGCCGAAGGCGTCGTTGACGTACACCTCTGCCAGCGCCGCGAGCTCCGAGGCGAAGACAGCGTCAGCCTTCTCCTCGGCCTCGTGGAAGCGAAGGTTCTCGAGCAGGCACACTCCGCCTTCACCCAGCTCGCGCACGACGCGCCGTGCGCCGTCGCCCACGCAGTCGTCGGGCATCACGACCTCGCCCTTCAGCAGGTTCGCGAGGTGTGCCGCGACCGGTTCGAGCGACAGGGCAGGATCAGGGCCCTTGCGGGGGCGCCCGAGGTGGCTGCCCAGGATCACCCGCGCCCCGCGCTCGCGCAGGTACTCGATGGTCGGCAGCGCGGCCTGGATCCTCGAGTCGTCGCCGACCTTGCCGTCATGCATCGGGACGTTGAAGTCGACCCGGACAAAGACCGTGCGCCGGTCTATGTCGACCTGCTCAAGCGTGCGAATCCCACTGAGTTCCATCGACGAGCCTCCGAATCAGCGTGCGAACAGGACCGCCAGCTCACACATGCGGTTCGAGAAGCCGGTCTCGTTGTCATACCAGGACAGCACCTTCACCATCGTACCGCCCTGCACGCGGGTCAGCGCGGGGTCGAAGATCGAGGAGTGCGTGTTGCCGTTGAGGTCGATGCTCACCACCTCGTCGGTGAGGTACTCGATGATGTGGCCGAGCCCCGACTCCGTGGCCGCCTTGACCAGCGCGTTGATCTCCTCGACCGTCGTCGCACGCTCGGTCTCGAAGGTGAAGTCGGTCAGGCTGACATTCGGCGTCGGAACGCGCACCGCCATGCCGTCGAGGCGCCCCTTGAGCTCGGGGAGGACCTCCGCCACGGCGACGGCTGCGCCGGTCGAGGTCGGGATCATCGAGAGCGCCGCGCTGCGGGCGCGACGGAGGTCGGAGTGCGGCGCATCGAGGAGCCGCTGGTCCGAGGTGTAGGAGTGGATCGTGGTCATCAGCCCCTTCTTGATGCCCACGCCCGCGTGCAGGACCTTGGCGAGGGGCGCGAGGCTGTTCGTGGTGCACGAGCCGCACGAGATGACCGTGTGCGCGGTCGCGTCGAGCATGTGCTCGTTGACACCGAGGACCACCGTTACGTCGACGGCCTTGCCCGGTGCGGAGATGATGACCTTGCGTGCCCCCGCCTCGAGGTGGACGGCGGCGTCGGCCTTGCCCTTGAACCGCCCGGTGCACTCGAGCACGACGTCGACGCCGAGCTCGCCCCAGGGGAGCTTCTTGGCGTCGGGCTGCGAGATGACCTTGATTGCCCTGCCATCGATCGTGATGGAGCCGTCCCCTGCCACCACCGAACCAGCGTACCGGCCATGTACGGAGTCGTACTTGAAGAGGTGCGCGAGCGTCTCGACGTCGGTCAGGTCGTTGACGGCGACGATCTCGATGTCGGCCCGGCGCAGCGCGGCGCGGGTAATCGTGCGACCGATGCGGCCAAAACCGTTGATGGCAATCCGGACAGCCATGGTTTCCCTCGTTGGAGCAGATGGAGCCCGCCCGCCGGCAGCGCCCGGCGGACTCAGGCCCGCGCGCTCTTAGGAGGCCGAAAGCGAGACCGTCAAGGCGACTTGCGATGCCTGATCCAGCCGCGGATGCGGCCGCCGATCCAACCCTTCGAGTAGTAGTAGATGAGCTGCACAACGACGCTCGCCGCCATGACCAGGACCACCGCAACGTAGCCATAGGGCTTGCCCAGCTCAGGCATGTTCCCGGGCAGCGCGGTATTGAAGTTCATGCCGTAGAGGCTCGCGAGGAACGACATCGGGATGAAGATCGTCGAGATGATGGTCAGCAGCTTCATCACCTCGTTCATCCGGTTGCTGACCATCGAGAGCTGCAGTTCGACCAACACGGAGGCGCGCTCGCGGTGCGACTCGATCAGGTCGATGATCTGGTAGGTGTGGTCCGAGCAGTCCCTCAAGAAGACCTGCGTCTCGGGCTGGATGAGCGACTCCCCGCCTCGTGACAGCTCGGTCACCACGTCGCGCAGTGGCCACACGGCGCGGCGAAGCTCGACAGCCCTGCGCTTGAAGGCGAACATCGCGGAGAAGCCCGTGTCATGGGTGCTGGAGAGCACGCTCTCCTCGAGCACATCGAGCTCGTCAGTCGCAGCGTCGAGGAGCGGGAAGTAGCTGTCCACCACGGCGTCGAGGATGGAGTAGGCGAGAAAGTCTGCTCCGGCAGACCGGATGCGCCCGGCACGCTGCTCCACCCGTGCGCGGACCGGCCCGAGGCAGTCGCCCTCGATCCTGTCCTGGAAGGTCACGACCAGCCCCTGGCGCAAGAAGATCCCGAGTTGTTCGGTGGTTCCGTCGTGGGCGCCGGTCGGCATGCGGCAGACGATGAACAGTTCGTTGGGATAGCGATCGACCTTGGCGCGCTGCACCGCGTGGGCGACGTCCTCCAGGGCGAGCGGGTGAAAGCCGAACAGCTCCTCAAACCGCTTCATGGTCTCCGCGTCCGGGATACCCTGCACGTCGATCCAGGTCACCTGCTCGGGGGTCAGCGCGTCGGCGAGGCGAGAGAGGTCGGGCGCCTCGAAGGACTCGAAGCTGTCCTCACCGTACCTGATGGCCACCGTCCGCACGCTGACCGGCCCCGTCGGGGGCAGCGACCCCGGAGGCAGGCCGACATGGGCTGACATTCGGCGCGTCTGCGGGCGGTTCCGGTTCGCCACGGGAGCGATCATGCCCCGCGACTGGCCGCGCTGAGCGACCAAGCGAGGGCTCTGTCGATCGTCGGGTCGGTGAAGGCAAACCCTGTGGCACCGAGACGGGCTGGCACCACGCGCTGTCCGCCGAGCAGCGCGAGGTCTGCGAGCTCACCCATCGCGAGCCTGAGGGCGAACGCGGGCACCGGCAGGATCGCGGGGCGACTCACGGCCGTGCCGAGGGCCGCGGTGAACTCCGCGTTGCGGACCGGATTCGGCGAAGACAGGTTCACCGGGCCGGAGAGGCTGTCGGTGGCGGCGCAGTGGCGGAGGGCTGCAACAGCGTCACGCAGTGAGAGCCAGCTCATCCACTGCCGACCCGAGCCGAGCCTGCCACCGAGCCCCGCCTTGAAGAGCGGAATCAGCCGCTCCAGCGCGCCTCCGCCGGGCCCGAGCACGACGCCGATCCGCGGCGTGACGACACGGGCGACGCCTGCGGTTGCGGCCTCTGACTCCCAGTCTCGGCAGACCGTGGCCAAGAAGTCACCGCCAGCCGGGCTCTGCTCGTCGCAGAGCGCCTCGCCGGCGTCTCCGTAGAACCCGATCGCCGACGCAGAGACCAGCGTCGCGGTCGGCGATCGACCCGTGGCGGCGCGGGCGACGAGCCGCGTTCCGTCGATTCGGCTCTGCCGGATTCGCTGCTTGCGGGCCTCGGACCAGCGGCCGCTGGCGATGCTCTCCCCGGCCAGGTGGAAGATGGTCTCGACGCCTTCGAACGCCGCTTCGTCGATGCGGCCGGCAACGGGGTCCCAGCCGAACTCCCCGGCTCCACCCGGGCGTCGGCCGAGGGTGCGGACCTCGCGCCCGTCGGCCCGGAGCGAGGCGACCAGCGCCCGCCCGATCCAGCCGGTTGCGCCGGTGACGAGCACCGCGGGCGCGCGGCTCACGGTCCGCTCATGGCGGGGCAGGAGAACACCCCCGCCTCCTCGTCGAGGTAGTCCGTGCCGGTCGCGTTCCGGACGCGAAGCTTCACGACTGCGCCGCGGCCGTCGTAGACGGTCGGGTCGACCCCGAACGTCATGAAGATCGTGTCGCCGAAGAGGTCCTTGGCGCCGTCGGGACCCTCAACCCAGAAGGACGGGTCCGGCGTCGAGAGCACGGCACCCAGCTCCTCGCCGTCGATCAGCAGCTGGTAGTAGAGTTCGAGTCCCGTCACATCGAGGCCCCTCACGCGGGAGGCGCCCCAGACATGGTAGCCGCCTTGCGGCCCAAACGTGCAGCTCAGCGGCGTGGTTGCGATGGGTGCGAACGCCGCGAAGCCGGTGCCAACCTCAACACCCGGGGTGAGCGGAGTGTCGGCGTCGGCGTCGGCGTCGGTGGCTGTACCCGTGTCGGCCGGCCCGGAGTCGCCCGAGCCGTCGGCCGCATCGAGGGTGTCACCTGCGTCCGCGGCGTCGTCCGCGGAGGGGTCGTCGGCATCGGCTGCCGTCGAGTCCGCCGTGTCGGCATCGGTCGACGTGTCCGCGTCTGCATCTGCGTCCGCATCGGCGTCTGCGTCCGCCGTGCCCGTGTCGGGATCGCCGTCGCCGTCGGC
>JBILLP010000499.1:0-3125 GCA_044376025.1 Bradymonadia bacterium | reverse complement strand
CCCTGACGACGAACGCACGATCGTCGACTTGCTCGTCGACCAGGTCGAGTTCGCGAACGTACTGGTCATCTCGAAGGCCGACCTCGTCAGCCGGCAAGACATGGAGCGTCTCGAGGGCATTCTCCACCACCTGAACCCCGAAGCTCGGCTCGTCCGCGCCGAGCATGGTCGCGTGCCGATCGACGCGGTCCTCGGCACGCGGCTTTTCGACGACGCGAAGGCGGCGACCTACGCCGGCTGGGCGAAGGAGCTCGCGGGGATCCACACGCCAGAGACGGAAGAGTACGGCATCGGCAGCTTCGTCTACCGAGCGCGAAGGCCGTTCCATCCTGAACGACTCCACGCGTTCCTCGCCAGCGAGTGGGTGGGTGTGCTTCGCTCGAAGGGCTTCTTCTGGCTGGCGACGCGCATGAGCGAGGTGGGAGCGTGGTCGCAGGCCGGTCCGGCGTGTCGTACGAGCCGAGCGGGGTTCTGGTGGGCGGCGGCGCCAGCCGCATCGTGGCCGGAGGCGCCTGAGGCCCAAGCTGAGATCCGCCGCGACTTCCACGAACCGTATGGGGACCGTCGCCAAGAGCTGGTGCTGATCGGGATCGGGATGAACGAGGCGGCGCTCCGCGCAGGTTTCGACCGCTGCCTCCTCACCGATGCCGAGCTGCGCCTTGGTCCCGAGGGCTGGCGAGCATTCGGGGATCCGTTCCCATCGTGGGGCTAGCTGTCCGTCGAAGCAGAAGCGGCGCGGGTCGCATGAGCGAGCGCGAGGGCCCCATCCGTGTGGTCGAGGTCTCGGGTACGCGTCGCGCGATGGGCGAGTCCTTCGGGGAGCAACTGCGCGCCGAGGCTCGCGAGCTCTATGCGATTCGGCTCCGAAGCGCGCTCACGCAGGCGCACGAGGAAGGCCTGCGTGAGGCGACCGAGGAGGACCTTCATCGCGTCGCCCGCGCCTCGCTCCGCATCACTGCAGACTGCGATCCTGAGACCGCCGACGAGATGGAAGGCATCGCCCGCGGAACCGGCCTGACCGTCGAGCAGGTGATGGTGCTGAACGGCCTCACCGACCTGCGGGATGCCTTGTCGTGGTGGCGCGGCGGCGAACTCTTCGGTGGCTGCACGGCGATCGTCGCGCAGAGCGATGTAACGCGGGATGGGCGACTGCTCTGCGGTCAAACCTGGGACCTCGGCACCGACAACATGCCCTACGTTCTCGCGGTTCGGCGGAAGCCGCGCTCAGGGCTTGCGAGCGTAGGCCTCACCGTTGCAGGGAGCTTGCCATTCCTGGGGATCAACGAGGCCGGGCTCGCCGTGGGCACGACCAACCTGCGCACACGCGACGCACAGCCCGGGGTCGTCTACGTCTCGTTGATCGACCGCGGGTTGCGGTCGCGGACCGCCAGCGAGGCGCTGAGCGCGATGAGCGCGCCGCGCCGCGCGGGAGGTCATTTCTTCTACGCGGCCGACGCGCTGGGCGCCGCAGTCGCCCTCGAATGCACGGCGCAGCGACACGCCGCACGCGAGCTGACCCAGGGTGTCTTCGTACACGCCAACCACTGTCTCGTGCCTGAGCATCGCGAAATCGACGTCGATGCCTCGCATCCATCGACTCAGGCGAGGCACCGACAGATGACGGCACTCGCCCAGGAGGTCGGCACGCTCGACGCCGAGACGCTCAAGTCTTTCTTCGCGGATACGAGCGGCGTGCCGGTGGCGATTTGTCGAGACGACGTCGACGGGACCAGCACGAACGCGGCGGCCATCTTCGCATCGGAAGAGGGCGTGCTTCTCGCGTGCCATGGACTGCCCTCACATAGCCCGTGGGTCGAGCTTCGCGCGTAGGAGTCATCATGGATTCGATTGAACAAGGAACCGTCACGCACGCGCCCACCATCGATGAGCCACGCTCCGAGAGCAGCACTCGCTCGGTGAATGATGTCGCCGGGCTGAGCGCGCTCTTCGAGGAAGGCGTCAACGTCGTTGCGCTGTCGAGGAGGCTCGACCCGGTGGTGATCGGCGAGGCGCAGCTGGCGCTCTCGCAGCCGTCCTTTCGGCTCCTCACGTCCGTTACGCCAAGTGAGGGCCCTGGCGCACTCATGGCCCAGATGACGCCGCTCCCGCGCCTCGCGGCGGAAGTTCACTTCTGGACCGAGGTCCTCGCGGAGCTGACCGGATGCGAGCTCGTGGGCGTTCGGCTGACGCGCCTAGAATCGGCGATGTGTCCTCGCCTTCACGTCGACAAGGTGACGGTTCGCGTCGTGAGCACGTTCGTAGGCAACGGCACGGAGTACCTCGCCGAGGAAGACGTGGACCGACGCTGGCTCGGACACGCAGCGGCCGGCGTCAGCGACGAGGCGTCGGGCCTCATGCGCCCCGGCGCGTGCGTTCGACGGGCCGAGGCCGGCGACGTCGTCCTCCTCAAGGGCGAGGCGTGGCCCAACAATGCGGGGCGCGGCGCCGTTCATCGTTCGCCAGCGGCGAGCAGCGCATCGCCCCGGCTCGTGCTGACCTTGGACCCTCTGTGAGGTTATCGTTCGATGGATGAGACGATGAGGAACGACCTCTCGAAGGCCTGGGACCGCCAGGCGAGCACGTACGCGCGGGTGGCTGCTCCGTTCACAGGGTACATCGCACAGTCGCTGTTTCATGTGGTGGCTGGCCGACTCCCTCCCGCGCCTCGGATCCTCGACGTCGCATGCGGGAACGGCGAGCTTTCTCGGGCTGCCGCGCTGCACTGCATCGCGGAGCGCGCAGCGACGGGACAGCCGGGGAGCGTGGTCGCGACCGACTTCGCCCCGGAGATGATTGCGCTGGCGGCGAGGAATCTCGGCGTGCTCGACGCGGGCGACATTGTCAGGTGCGAGGTGCATGACGGCCAGTCCCTCGCGCTCGAGTCGGGCTCGTTCGATGCCGTATTCTCAGCCTTCGGCATCTTCTTGTTCCCCGACCGCTGTGCCGGTTGGCGTGAAGCAGCGCGGGTCCTGAGGCCGGGCGGTCTGCTCGCGACGTCGGTGTGGCGCGGCCCCGAAGACAACGCGCTAGCTCGGCTGCAAATGGGTCCGGTGATGGCGGAGCTCCCTGAGCGCGTTCGCGCCGCCCTGCCTCGACCTGGATGGCTCGACATCGCATCGCGCGAG
>JBILLP010000073.1:0-9871 GCA_044376025.1 Bradymonadia bacterium | reverse complement strand
TACCACCTCGTGCATGCCGTCGCGCTCGTTGCCATCGGCGCCTCGGCGTTCGGTGCGAGCCCGGCTGCGGCACTCGGGCTCCGGTTGCTGCTTGTCGGCACGCTGATTTTCTCGGGCACGCTGTATGCGCTCTGCCTGACCGGACGAGGCTGGCTCGGGGCCGTGACGCCGCTCGGGGGCACGGCCCTCATCGCGGGCTGGCTGGTACTGGCGTTCAAGGCGTGGTCCCGATGAGCCGCTTATCGTCGCAGCACCGGTTCGAAGCGGCTGGCCCCAAGGGGGGGGAGCCGAAGCAGCCCGACGATGAGGGCGGCCTCGCGCTCGACGAGAAGGTGCGGACCGACAAGCCGCGCATGTTCAAGGTGATCATGCACAACGACCACTACACGACGCAGGACTTCGTCGTGGCGGTGCTCGAAAGGCACTTTCGAAAGTCACCGACCGAGGCGATGTCGCTGATGTTGTACGTTCACACAAAGGGTCGGGCCGTCGTGGCGATCTACCCCCGCGATGTCGCGGAGACGAAGGTCAGGGTCGTGACCGACGAGGCCAGGGCAAAGGGGCACCCGCTTCTGCTCACAGTCGAGCCCGAGTAAGGCATCCAGATGTTGTCACCCGAGGTTGAGATCGCCATCCGCGTCGCCCTGTCGGACGCCGCGCGAAGGCGCCACGAGTACGCCACCGTCGAGCACCTGCTGCTTGCGCTGCTTGTCGACGCCGATACCGCCAAGCTTGTCTTTGCGGCGGGTGGCCGGCCCGAGCGCATCAAGAAGGCGCTCGAGGCCTTCTTTGAGTCGAGCGTCGAGACGATGCCTGAGTCTGAGGTCTACGCTGTCGAGCCGACGAACGGATTCTCGCGGGTGATCCAGAGGGCCTACAGCCACGCGATCGGCTCCGGAAAGGGGCAGGTCAAGCCGGGCGATGTGCTCGTCGCGATGTACTCGGAGCGGGAGTCGCATGCCCGGTCGATGCTCGAGAAGGCGGGGCTGACCCGTCTGGCGCTCGTCACCTACCTCTCGCATGGCGATGGTGCCCCCGAGGACCCCGTCCCCGAGAAGGCGGGTGGCGACGCCGGCGACGAGGGCGAAGGCGAGACGGCGCCTGCGAACCCGCTGACGGAGTTCGGCGAGAACCTGAACGAGCTCGCAGCCGCCGGCCGCATCGACCCGCTGATTGGACGCGACGCAGAGGTCGACCGCGCCGTGGCGGTGCTTGCGCGGCGCCGCAAGAACAATCCGCTGTTCGTCGGGGAGTCGGGTGTCGGCAAGACCGCGCTCGCAGAGGGGCTGGCACGGCGGATCGTCGACGGCAAGGTACCCGACGCGCTCAAGTCGGCGGTCATCTACTCGGTCGACCTTGGCTCGCTTGTCGCGGGGACGCGCTACCGCGGCGACTTCGAGTCGAGGCTCAAGGCGGTGATCAAGGCCGCGGAGAAGCAGGACAACGCGATCCTGTTCATCGACGAGATCCACAACATCGTCGGCGCCGGTGCGGTCTCGGGCGGCACGATGGATGCCTCGAACCTGCTGAAGCCGGCCCTGGCGTCAGGTCGCATCCGCTGCATCGGGAGCACGACCTTCAAGGAGTTCCGGGCCCACTTCGAGAAGGACAGGGCGCTCGCGCGACGCTTCCAGCGCATCGACGTCGACGAGCCATCGCACGAGGACTGCATCCTCATCCTCAAGGGCCTCAAGAAGACCTACGAGGAGTTCCACGGCGTCACCTATACCGACGAGGCGCTGCGCGAGGCCGTCGAGCTGTCGGCCAAGCGGATCCACGACCGCAAGCTGCCCGACAAGGCCATCGACCTCATCGATGAGGCGGGCGCCCGGGTGAAGCTCCGTGGCGGGGAGTCGCGCGAAGTGGGCCGCGCCGAGATCGAGGCGGTCGTGGCGCTGACGGCCAGAATCCCTGCGGCCGAGGTCTCGATCTCGGACCGGGAGCGGCTCGCCAACCTCGAGGCCGACCTCAAGCGTGTGGTGTTCGGCCAGGACGCGGCCATCCGCGAGGTGGTCGCGGCCGTCAGGCTCGCACGGGCGGGCATCGGCAGTCCCGAGAAGCCGATGGGCTGCTTCATGTTCACCGGCCCGACGGGTGTCGGCAAGACCGAGGTCGCCCGGCAGCTTGCCCGAACGCTTGGCGTCGAGCTGATCCGCATCGACATGAGCGAGTACATGGAGCGGCACTCGGTGAGCCGCCTCATCGGCGCGCCTCCCGGCTACGTCGGCTACGACGAGGGCGGGCTGCTCACCGAGGCCGTGAACAAGAATCCCCATGCGGTGGTGCTGCTCGACGAGATCGAGAAGGCGCACCCCGACGTCTTCAACGTGCTGCTCCAGGTGATGGACCACGGCCGGCTCACCGACAACAACGGCCGGACCGCCGATTTCAGGAGCGCCGTGCTGATCATGACCAGCAACGTCGGGGCGCGTGAGATCTCGGAGCAGCAGATCGGCTTTGGCGGCAACCTCAGGCTCGGCGACGAGGACAAGGCCTTTCAGCGGATGTTCAGCCCCGAGTTCAGGAACCGGCTCGATGCGCGGGTCCGGTTCGCGCCGCTCGAGCCTGCCGTGATGGAGCGGGTGGTCGAGAAGTTCATCGACGAGCTCAACGGCCAGCTCTCTGCCAAGAAGGTGCTCGTGACGCTGACGCCTGCGGCGGTGGCCTGGCTGGCCAAAGCCGGCTTCGACCGCGTCATGGGTGCCCGACCGCTGGCCCGTGTCATCCGCGAGAAGCTCAAGCTGCCACTCAGCGAACGCATCCTCTTTGGTGAGCTGGAGCAGGGCGGCGACGTCGAGGTCGATGTCGTCGACGACGCCCTGTCGCTCAGCGTCTCATCACCAGGCGAAGGAGCCGGCCGAGGTGAACCCGGTCCATCAGCGTCCGGCGCCGCTCATACCGCACCTTGATCACCTCGCGGGTGGCGAGCCGGGAGACGATCTCGTCGTCGCTCGTACCGATGCGGTCGACGAGCCGCAGTTCGACGGCGCGGGCGGCAGGCCAGTGCTCCCCGGTGCCGAAGAGCGTGGCGTCGGCGCCCGAACGGTTCCGCAGCACGTGCTGCTTGAACATGTCGTGGGTCTCCGCGAGCTGCTGCAGGAACTTCTCCCTGCCGTCGGGCTCGATTTTGCCGAAGATGCTCACGGTCCGCTTGAACTCCCCTGAGGTCATCTCCTCGTAGTCCACGCCGTGCCGCTCGAGCAGCCGGTGGAGGTTCGGAATGTTCGCCACCACGCCGATCGAGCCGACGATGGCAAAGGGGGCTGCGACAATCTCGTCACTCTCGCAGGCCATCATGTAGCCGCCACTGGCGGCGACCCGGTCGACGCAGGCGGTGACGCGCAGCCCCCGCGCCCGCAGCCGTGCAAGCTGTGACGCGGCGAGGCCGTAGCCATGGACGGTGCCGCCGGCGCTCTCGATGCGGACGATCACGTCGTCGCCTTCGCGGTGCCCGGCGACAATGGCGGTGATTTCTTCACGCAGGTTCTCGACGCTCGAGGCGTCGAGGTCGCCCTCGAAGTCGAGCACCCAGGTGACCGGCCGGAGTTCAGCCTCGCGCGCCTCGGCCTCCTTGTCGCGCCGCTTGAGCCAGGCCTTGCGCTCCTTGGGGGCGATCCGCGGCAGCCGCAGCATGGTCTCGAGGTCGTTCACCTCGTCGTTCAGGCGCTGCGTCTGCAGGCGCCCGGGTGCCGCGGCGTCGTCGCGCCCCCTCGCCGCCCGGATCGCCACGAGCAGCACGGTGAGCACCGCACCCGCAAGCAGCAGGCACTTGGCGGCAAAGACCAGAATCTCGGACAGCATCGTCATCGACCTCACCCCTTGTCGTTGAGCACCACCCAGCCGGTGGTGCTCAGCCCAATCTCTCCCCATCGCTCCTTGTACGGAAGCGTCCCACCCAGATCGTACCAGCGAACGGCGTCGTCGCAGAGCCAAGCAAGCATCTCAGCCTGTACGAGGTTCCCGGCGCCGAGGGGGCGAAACGACTCGTCGAAACTCAGGCTCATGCCGCGGTAGCCCTCGGGCCCGACGACACCGTTGACATAGGCGACGTCGGCGCCGTCGAGCTCCATGACGACCGCCCGGGCCTCGAGTCCCAGGTCGGCCGCCCTCCGCATCACGCCGTGCTGAAAGGTTCGAGCCGCGCCCTGGTCGACGCCCATGCCCTCTGCGGCCTTCCAGGTGCGGACCTCGACGCCGTGGCAGGCCCTGAGCAGGTCGTTGACCTCATCGGTGGTCCGGGCGAGCGTCCGGCGAAACGAGGCCCCGCGCTCCCGGGCACGCCGCTGCTGGGCACGGAGCGACGTTCGGAAGCCGCCACTGCGGCGTGAGAGGTAGCCGTCGAGTCCCCCGTCGAGGCTCGCGACACGCCGCTCCTGCGGGGAAATGCGCCGGAGCGAGTAGGAGCGGGAGAGAGCGCGCTCGAGGTCGTCGAAGGCCTGCCCGAGCGTGTCGGCGCGGATGCCGCCGAGCACGAAGGTGTGCCAGCGGTCGGCGGTCGTGTCGAGCACGTCGAGCGCCCCGTCGACGAGCGTCCGGGCCTCGGGCGCTACGAAGGGCGAGCCAAGCATCCATGCGGAGTCGAGCGGACAGGCGATGCACCGGCGCATCCCTGCCCGATGCAGCGAGAACATCGCCGCGAAGGAGTCGCGGACGTGCAGCAGCGGGATGGATCCCGGGGAGGAGAAGGCGGCGTGCGCGGGCAGCCCCCAGCAGGTCGAGGTGCAGAAGCGGTCAACGTGCGGACAGGTCGCGGCGATGGCGTCGAACTGCCGCACCAGCGTGGCGGTGTGGTCTGTCGGGGGCACCATCGACGAGGCCGGGGTCAGCCGCCCACCGCGGTCGCCACGATGCCCGGGAGCTTGAGCCACGAGGGGTTCGCCTCGAAGGCCGTCATCTTGCGCCCGAGGGCCTCGAGGGTGCGGTGGTCAGGGAACCACGCGGGCGTCGGGAAGATGCGGAAGGGCGCCCGGAGGACCGACTTCTGCGGGTGGTCGAAGAGGTAGGTGTTGTGCACCACGCCGCGGCCCGAACGGATGTCGTCGAGCGGATGGCCCGGGAAGGCGCCCCAGGTGGGCGAGACGAGGCCGTAGCACAGTCCCGACCAGATGTTGATACCGATTCCGCCGTAGCGGAGGTTGGCGACCGCGGCGTCGAGGCGGACCGAGTGCTGCTTCTGCGTCGCCTCGTCGGCGAGGATGACGCACGACAGCGTACCCCAGCAGTCGTCATTGGCGAAGGGGACCATGGCCTCGATGAACGAGGCGGCATCGGCGGCCGGCAGCGCGGTCTCTGCGAGCACCCCACAGAAGGCCTCCTGCGTGAGTGCGTACTCGCCCTGGCGGGGCTGGACGTCGGGGATCACGGTCC
This sequence comes from Bradymonadia bacterium, assembly GCA_044376025.1. Classification (GTDB taxonomy): domain Bacteria; phylum Myxococcota_A; class Bradymonadia; order REDH01; family REDH01; genus JBILLP01. Next base: position 4,504 of record JBILLP010000073.1, on the reverse strand, counting down.
AGGGCACGACCTCGTCGGACGCAGCACCGAGCTTGCGTGCCGCCGGGTACTGGTCGACGAAGCCCTTGAACCGCAGGATCGCGCCCGGGTAGTAGGCCTTTCGGGGTGGGGTGCGCCCGAGTGCGGCGTCTACCGCATCAAGGAACTGCTTGCGCTGCGGCCACCCGCTCGCCGTAACGAGGACCTTGGCGGCGTTGCAGTTGAAGGAGGCGTTGTTGGCGACCATGCCGGCGACGTGGCGCGCCTGGAAGGCGATGTCCGCGTCAGACCAGTTGCCCGGCACAACGAGCACCGGCGTGACGCAGCCGAGCTCCGAGGTGATCGGCTTGTGCAGCAGCGGGTCATTGGCGGCCTTTCGCCGCGCGACCTCTGCGGGGTCCGTGCCCCAGACGATGGCGTCGTGGGTCTTGTCGGAGCCGGTGATGTGAATCGAGTGAACCTTCTCATGTCGCGTGAGGTGGATGCCCACCTCGGCACCGCCATGGACGACCGCGACGAAGCCCGCCTCGATCAGGCAGGCGAGGGAGCGCTCCCAGAAGGGCCCGAGGTAGGCGTTGACCGGGTTGGTCTTGATGACGCAGACCTCGTCCTCGACGAAGAGCTTGTAGAAGGCGTCCATGGGGCCGATGGAGGAGACGTTGCCTGCCCCGAGCACGAGCGAGACGGCACCAGCGCCCACCTTGCCGGCGCGCTTGTCGCGGTAGATGCGACCCTGGGTCGGGGCCTGGCCGGGCTCCATCCAGACCTCTGCGGTGATGCCCGAGAACATGGCCTTCTCGAGGCCGTTGGCGGGGAAGACCCGCGCCACCCACTGGCCGTCGGGACGCTGCCACTTGCCCGCGGGCTCAGGCTGCCCGTTGGCCTCGAGGGCCTCGGCGAGCAGGCGGCAGTTGCGCACGACGCACATCGGTCCGCCGGTCCACTCCTCACCAGCGCGCGTGGAGCCGGGCTCGATACCCTTGGCGCGGCAGGCGGCCTCGACCCAGGCGGGGGCGGCGTCGAGGGTGTCCTGGGCGCACCTTCGGAGCAGGGCGATCCGCTCGGCGATGGGGGTGGCGACCCAGCGGTCGCGCTGCGCGTGGACGCGTTCGACGGCGGCGTCGACCTGTGCGATGGGAGTCGCGGGCATGCTCGGCGGCGGCTCGGGGAACTTCGGTGAGGACACGGGGGGCTCCTTGCGCGAGGAGATGGTGCGGTCGCCGGTCGCGCCGCAGGGAGGTCTGCATAGGTGCAACGGGCCCGGTGGCGCAACGACGAGGAGCGGTGGCGGGTCCGCGCGGTCGCCGGGGGTGATCCGGAGCTTGACCGGGCCGGCGCGTCCGGCTAGGCACCGCGCGCCTTTTCCAGATTCGGGCTCCGCGTTGACGGACCCGGTCGGGGCTCCCGCTGAGGGCTTCGGACGCCGTCGGCGGTGGACGTCTGCGCGATGTTGCGCAGGGCGCCCGTGACATTTCTCATCCGCGCAACGAGGCGCGGGCAACGAAGGCGGCATCGCCGGTCCGAACGGCAGGATCCGCGTCGGGAAGATACGACCCCATGGCTTTCGAGAAGAGTTTCTTCAAGTCGCAGCACAAGGATGAAGGCACCGAGGCGTTCGAGGCGATGCTCCTCGAGGCGGAGACCGGAGGTGCGGATGTCCGCGAGGGTGAGATTGCCAAGGGCATCGTGCTCGAGGTGACGTCTGACTCGGTGCTGATCGACATCGGCTCGAAGTCCGAGGGTCGGGTCGACCTTTCGGAGTTCCGCGGCCCGGATGGCACGATCACGATCAAGCCGGGAGACGAGGTCGAGGTCTTCGTCGAGGCCCGCGAGAACGACTACGGCCAGTGCGTGCTGTCGAAGCGCGAGGCCGACCGCATGAAGATGTGGGAGGAGATCGCGGCGCGCGTCGAGCGCGATGAGCTCGTCACCGGCCTTGTGACGGGCCGCGTGAAGGGTGGCCTGCAGGTTGACATCGGCGTCAAGGCCTTCTTGCCCGGTAGCCAGGTTGAGCTCCGCCCCTCGCGAAACCTCGACAAGTTCATCGGCCAGTCGTTCGACTTCAAGATCATCAAGTTCAACAAGAAGCGCGGCAACATCGTGCTCTCGCGGCGTGCGCTGCTCGAGGACGAGCGCGACCGCCTCAAGAAGAAGACGCTGGAGCGCCTCGTCGAGGGCAGCATCCTCGATGGCGTGGTCAAGAACATCACCGAGTACGGTGCGTTCGTGGACCTCGGCGGCATCGACGGCCTGCTCCACATCACCGACATGAGCTGGGGCCGCGTCACCCACCCCGAAGAGGTGGTCAAGATCGGCGATGAACTCCGGGTCAAGGTCCTCAAGTTCAACCGCGACACCGAGCGCGTGTCGCTCGGCCTGAAGCAGCTCCAGCCGGACCCGTGGGTCCACGCCGAGGACCGATTCCCGGTTGGCATCCAGGTGCTCGGCCGTGTGGTCTCGATGATCGACTACGGCGCCTTCGTGGAGCTCGAGGAGGGCATCGAGGGCCTCGTGCACATCTCGGAGATGTCCTGGACGCAGCGCGTCAAGCACCCCTCGAAGATGGTGAACAAAGGCGATGTGGTCCAGTGCGTCGTGCTCAAGCTCGATGCGGAGACCAAGAAGATCTCGCTCGGCATGAAGCAGCTCGAGGCCAACCCGTGGACGCTCCTCGAGGAGCGTTACCCGGTCGGCACGCGCATCGTCGGCAAGATTCGCAACATCACCGACTTCGGCATCTTCATCGGCATCGAGGACGGGATCGACGGTCTCGTGCACATCAGCGACATGTCCTGGACCACCAAGCTCAAGCACCCGTCTGAGGTGTACAAGAAGGGCGACGAGGTCGAGGCGGTCGTGCTCAGCATCGATGTCGAGAACGAGCGCTTCTCGCTCGGCATCAAGCAGCTCGGTGAAGACCCGTGGGAGTCGCTCCCGTCGCGCCTGCCGCTGGGCTCCATCACCGCCGCGACCATCACGAAGATCACCGACTACGGTGCCTTCGCCGAGGTCGAGGAGGGCATCGAGGGCCTCGTGCACATCTCGGAGCTCTCGACCGAGCACGTCTCGAACCCGAACGACGTCGTCAAGCCGGGCGACAAGGTGAAGGTCGAGGTCATCTCGCTCGATCCCAAGGAGCGCAAGATCGCCCTCTCGATGCGAAGCTACCAGCAGCGCGCGGAGCACGGAACGCTCCGTTCGTTCAAGGACGAGGGCGAGTCGACGCTGGGCGATGTGTTCAAGCGTGCTCTCAAGCGCGGCGAGTGATTCGCCTGGCGTGAAGGCACGGGGGGCGTCCAGGCGCCCCCTCGTGGGGCTGCGTCGGTGCCTTGGCACCCTCGCAGCCTCGGCTGTCTTGGGCATGGTTGCCGCGCCCGCTACCGGGCAATCACAGGGCGCGGCGCCTGAGCCGGTGTCGAGCCCGCGTCTGGTGACACTGGACGAGGTGCTCGAGCGTGCCGGCGCCCTTCCGGTCGTGGGGTTCGAGCGCTCCCAGCAAGAGGAGTTTGCCGCACGCCAGCTTGAGGCAAAGTGGGCCGTGCTGCCGCGCTTCGACGTCACCTCGGTCCTCGCGCCCGTCCCGACCATCCGCGCCGACGTCGAGAACCCTGAGAGCAACGACACCTCGGATGTCGACCTGCTGACTGAGATCTTCGGCGACACGAACCCCTACCTGAAGGTCGACCTGCGGGTCACCCAGCCGATCACGACGTTCGGCAAGATTGATCTGGCCCGGGAGCTTGCGGCCGTCGGTGTCGACTCCGCGGCCATCGAGGTCGAGAAGGCGCAGCTCGAGGCGAGGTTCCACGCCTTCAGGGCCTACCGGGCCGCGCAGTGGTACGTCGAGGTCGATGCGCTGCTGCGCGAGGCGGAGGGCAGGCTGCGAAGAGCGCGGGAGCGGCTCGAGGAGGAGGTCGATGTCGGCGTCCCGACGGCCCGGACAGACCTCCGCAAGCTGATCATCTCGATGCCGCGCTTCGCAGGGCTCCGCGCGAAGGCCGACGAGGTGGGCCTCGCTGCGAGGTCTGCCGTCCAGGTGGGGCTCGGCTCGACGGAGCCGTTCAGGGTCGAGGCGTTCCCCGAGGCTGTGGCGCTCGAGGGCATCCCGAGCGTCGATGCCGTGCTCGCCTACGCGCTCGAGCACCGCCCGGACGCCCGGCTGCTCGACACCGCCGTGGCGGCCCGCGATCTCGAGGCCGACATCGGGTGGAGGGCGCTCGCACCGGACCTCTTCGCGGGCGGCACGCTCTCGCTGGCGTGGGCCCCGTCGGTCACACCGGACCTCAGTGGCCCGTTCGTCTATGATCCCTTCAACAAGTTCGGGATCGGCTTCTTTGTGGGGCTCAGGTGGGACCCCGACCTGTTCAGGAGAATCGCCCAGGGGCGCAGGCTTGACGCCCAGACCCGCACCGTGCGACTCCAGCGTGAGGCGGGGCTTCAGGGCATCCGGATCGACGTCGATGCGGCCTATCGCGAGGCGCTCGGGAAGGCCCGGGTCGCGGACTCGTACCGGGAGGCCTACCGC
>JBILLP010000498.1:0-3139 GCA_044376025.1 Bradymonadia bacterium | reverse complement strand
GATGGAGCCGGGCGCGGCGGTGACGCCCGGTGCGGCGATCCTCGAGATCGCAGACGACGCCGGCCTCGAGGCCGCCTTCGCGGTCCCGGAGCGCTGGCTCGCAGAGCTCGCCGTCGGGACGCCTGCCCGCCTCGTCGCCGATGCGATCCCGGGCCAGACGTGGCAGGTGGCCGCCGGCTCGATCGATCCTGCGGTCGACCCCGCCAGCGGGACCGCCACCGTGCGCGTCCCGCTGCCCCATGCCGACGAGGGCTCCGGCTCGCCTCGGCTGCTGCGCTCGGGCATGTTCGTCAGGGCCAGGTTTGTCGTCGACGTGCACCGCGGTGTGCCGTCCGTCGCCTCGCGCGCCGTGATGTACCGCGGTCAGGATGCCTCGGTCTTCAGGCTCGTCGAGGCCGCCGACGGCAGGGTCACCGTGGAGCGCGTCGCGGTCGAGCTCGGCTACGAGTCCGACGGTCGCGTCGAGGTGAAGGCCGGGCTCAACGCGGGTGACAGGGTCGTCGTCGTCGGGCAGTCTGGGCTCGATGCCGGGACCCGCGTCCTGCCGAGGACCCAGGAGGGCAGCGGGGCGCCCGCTCGATGAGGGAGCGCTACGCATGGGCCGCCTTCACCGCCGACCGCCCCGTCGCCGTCTGGATGGCCACGCTCGCGGTCGTCGTCTTCGGTCTCGTCTCGCTCGGGCAGCTCCCGCTGTCGCTGCTGCCCGACCTCTCGTACCCCTCACTCACCGTGAGGACGACCTATTCGGGCGCTGCGCCCGAGGAGGTCGAGCGCGCTGTCACCGACCCGATCGAGGACGTCGTCGGCACGGTCGAGAATGTCGTCGCCGTCGAGAGCGCGTCTCGTCCGGGCATCTCCGACGTCACGCTCCGCTTTCGCTGGGGCACGCGGCTCGACCTCGCCTCGCAGCGGGTCCGCGAGCGCCTCGACGTGCTCGAGCTCCCCTCGGGCACCTCATCGCCGACCCTGCTCCGGTTTGACCCCGCGCTCGACCCGGTGCTCCGGATCGCCGTGACGGGCGACCTGCCTCCGGCCGACCTCGCGCGCTACGCCCGCGAGTCGCTCGAGCCCGAACTGCAGCGACTGCCTGGGGTCGCGACGGTGCGAATCCGCGGCGAGCGCGAAGAGGTCATCCGCGTAGCCGTCGACGCCAACCGCGCCACGGCCGCCGGCGTCGACATCGCGGCCATCGAGTCGGCGCTCCGCTCCGAGACGGTCAATGTCGCCGGCGGACGCCTCCGCGATGCCGGGGTCGAGTACCTCGTTCGCACCGTCAACGAACTCACCCGGCCCGCTGAGCTTGAGGAGATCGCCGTCGGTCGTGGCCCGGGCGGCCTCACGAGGCTCCGCGACGTCGCGACCGTCACGCGGGAACTGCTCCCGCTCGAGGTGGTCACCCGCGTCGAGGGACGGCCCGCGGTCGAGGTCGCCGTCTACAAGGACGGCGATGCCAACGTCGTCGCCGTCTCGAACGAGGTCGCCGAGCGACTGTCCGGACGCTCGCCCGGGCTGCTCGGGACAACCGGCGAGGCCGACCCCGCCGCGGAGGGCAGCGCCGATGCCGCCGCCGGACCCCCGCCGCTCGCCCGCATCGCACCCCGCGGCATCAAGCTCGAGATCGTCGGCGACCAGGCCACCTTTGTGCGAGCCGCCATCCGCGAGGTCGCCGACGCCGCGCTGATGGGCTCCATCTGGTCGGTGCTCGCCATCTTCCTCTTTCTGCGCTCCGCCCTCTCCACGGTGGCCATCGGGCTGGCGATCCCGATCTCCGCGGTCGTCACCTTCGCCGGCATGCGCATGCTCGACGTCAGCCTCAACATCATGTCGCTGGGCGGGCTCGCGCTCGGCACCGGCATGGTGGTCGATGACGCCATCGTCGTGCTCGAGGCCATCGCGCGGCGTCGAGCGCTCGGTGACAACGCCCGGACCGCCGCGATCCAGGGCGTCACCGAGGTCGGGGCCGCCGTCGCCGCCTCGACCCTCACCACCGTCGCCGTCTTCGCGCCGCTCGGGTTCATCGAGGGCGTCGCCGGGCAGATCTTCGGGGACCTTGCCTGGACGGTCGTGCTCTCGCTGCTCGCATCGCTCGTCTTCTCGCTGCTCTTCATCCCCATGTTCGCCGCCACGCTCGGCCAGTCGATGGTCGCTGGGCTCGCCCGCAGGGTCGCCAGCGAGGAGGGCATCGACCACCAGATCTCCGAGGGCGAAGGCCCGCAGGCGGGCGCCCGTTCGCTGCGGCCGGGCTACTCGCCTGAGGCCTGGCGCCTGCTCCGGCGCGACATCGCCGCGGCCCGCCCTGGCGCCGGCGCGACCCGGCGGGCGCTCCGGTGGGTGCTGGCGCCGGTCGTCGCCGTGCTCGCGGTGGCCCGCTACCTCGTCGCGCAGCCGATCGAGTGGCTTGGCTGGCTGCTCGACCTGCTGACGCGCCTGCTCGCGCTCGTTGTCTCCACCGTGGCGCGCACGGTGGTGCGGCTCCTGTCATGGATCGTGTCGCCAGTGCTGGGCGGCTTTGCCTGGAGCTACGACCTCGCGGCTCGGGGCTACGACCGCCTGCTCTCGGTCAGCCTGCGCGCGCCGGCCATCGTGCTCCTCGCCACCGCCGCGCTCTCGGTCGCCGCGTGGGTGGCATCGCGTGGCATCGGGCTCACGCTGCTGCCTGAGATGCGCCAGGGGCAGCTTCTCGTCGAGGTCGAGCTCCCGCCGGGCACGCCGATCGACGTCACCTCCGGGCGTGTCGCCGCGCTCGAGCGCCGGCTCGTCGCAGCCCCCGGCATCTCGAGGGTTGCGAGCACCATCGGCTCCGACCCCGAGGACTCTGACTCGGTCAAGCGCGGCCCGAACCGTGCCCGCCTGACCGTCGAGACCCCCGGCACGCAGCCGCTGGCACTCGAGGAGGCGCGCGCCCGAGCCACGATCGACGCCGCCGTCGCTGCGACCTCTGACCTTCGCATCCTCGATGTCCGCGGCCCCTCACTGCTCGCCATCGACACGCCGATCGCGGTCGATGTCTCGGGCCGGCGGCTCGACGCGCTCGCCCGCAGCGCCGACACCCTGGCGAGCGCGCTGCGCGGGCGCCTGCCTGGCGCCAAGGTCGGGCTCCCCGCGGGCGAGGGGCTCCCCGAGCTCCGCATCCGCTTCG
>JBILLP010000497.1:0-3148 GCA_044376025.1 Bradymonadia bacterium | reverse complement strand
CGACGCCGCCACGCTCAATGAGGAGCTTTCGCTCGACCTCCCGGGGCGGGTAGCCGACGGTTACGCGCATCAAGAAGCGGTCAAGCTGGGACTCGGGCAGCGGGTAGGTGCCGTGCGACTCGAGCGGATTCTGTGTGGCGACGACCAGGAAGGGCTTGGGCAGCTCGTAGGTGACGTCGTCGATCGACACCCTGCGCTCCGCCATGGCCTCAAGCAGCGACGACTGCGTGCGCGGAGCGGTCCGGTTGATCTCGTCGGCGAGGATGATGTTGGCGAAGATGGGGCCGGCCTTGAACCTGAACTCGCCCGACTTCTGGTCAAAGACGTTGACGCCGAGGATGTCGGTCGGGAGCAGGTCGCTGGTGAACTGGACGCGCGCGAACTTGAGCCCGACCGAGACCGCGAGCGACTGGGCGAGCAGGGTCTTGCCGACCCCCGGGACATCCTCGACGAGCAGGTGCCCGTTGGCGAGCATGCACGTCACGGCGAGGCGGACGACCTCCTCCTTGCCCTGGAAGACGGCGGCGATGTTGTCGCGGAGCTGGGCGAGCTGAGCGGAGCGGCGGGGGTCAATGGTCATGTGTGTTCAGCGTGGTTCATCGGAGGAAGGGAGTTCAAAGGCCTCTTGGGTGCAGTTCTGGCCGTCGAAGCCGAGCAGCCGGCCCTTGCCGTCGACGTCTGTGTGAAGATGGCAGGGCCGGCGCCAGACGCGGTGCAAGTTTGCGAGCACCTCGTTCGCATAGTCAACCCGGATCGGTGTGCCACGGAACTGGTGACGCAGGAGCAGCTCGGACCGGTTGCGGAAGTTGGCATCGACGACGTCGATGACCGGCTGTCCGGCGTTGGTGATCTGGTCGAGCAGCTTCTGCTTCACGTCAGCGAACTCGCGGCTGGAGATTTCCCACTGCTTGTTCCGCGGGTTGTAGCCGAAGGCAAACAGCCGTTGCCTCTCGATGAAGTCCGGGGTGAGGAACTCATCAAGGAAGGTCACATCGTTGTAGATGCGCCGAACGGCGAAGATCTTCTCGCGGCCGGCCCCGACCTTGTGGTCCCAGGCCTCACGCTGCTCGATTCGGTCACAGTCCTCCCACTCGGGGCCGAACATGCCGCGGTTCCAACGCTCCTCGATGTCGCGCCAGAGCTCGATGCCGAGCTTGTAGGGATTGAGCCGGCGGGGCGAGGTGGCCATCACGCGGGAGTAGGAGTCGGCATAATCCACAAACTCGTCGGCGCGCAGGACGCGCTCGGTGAGGATTCGGCTGTGCCAGTAGCTCGCCCACCCCTCGTTCATGATCTTCGTCATGCCCTGCGGCGCGAAGTAGAGCGCCTCATCGCGGATGATCTGGAGGATCTCGACCTCCCATCCGTCGAGCGGTGCGTGGTGGAGCAGGAACCCAAGCACATCGCGCTGCGGCTCCTCGGGGAACCGGCGGCGGCGATCCTCGGCCTGCTTGACGCGCTCGCGCCGCTTCTGCTCGAGAAACTCCGGAGGATTGACGAATTCCTCCATGTAGTCGCGTGCGGGCAGGCGAGCCACCTGGATCGCCCGGTCGAGCGACGGGACCTCGACCTGCTGAACCCTCAGTGGAGCCCGCGCCATGTAGGCTGCATGCACATCGACGAGGTTGTCGAGGCTCAGGCAGGTATCGATGAAGCGCTCGACGCGTTCGAGCCCGACGTCATCGATCAGCTCCCGGACCCGGGTTGCATGGTTCGCCATCCGGTCGACCATCTTTCGGTCGGTGACCGAAAAATAGTAGTTGTTCTTGAAGAAATCGACATGGCCGAACACGTGCGCGATGACGGTGCGCTGCTCGACCATGCTGTTGCCCTCGAGCAGGTAGGCATACGCAGGGTCGGTATTGATCACCATCTCATAGATTTTCGACAGCCCGTACTCCGATGACCTCGACAGCTCCTCATACTCCATGCCGAAGCGCCAGTGCGGATACCGTGTCGGGAAACCGCCATAGGCCGCGATCTCGTTGATCCGGTCGTAGTCGACCATCTCGAACACGGTCTCGAAGAAATCGAGCCCGAAACCTCGGGCCACCGTCTCGATCTCGTCGCGCGCGTCCCGGAGTGCAGGTGTCAGGCTCATGGTACCCCCTACTTTCCCCGTCCAAGAAAATCCCGGATGCTGTCAAGGATGCGCTCACGATTCTTGATCTCGGACAGCGCGACGCGCTCGTCTGCCGCGAACTTCTCGCGCAGGTCCTTGATGAACTGCCCTGAGCCGTAGGGGCTGTCGACCTGACCGTAGCAGAACAGGTTGACCTTCGGCAGACGGTCGTCGCGCAGCAGCCGCATGCAGGTCGACGTATCATCGACCGACCAGTTGTCGCCGTCAGAGAAATGGAACGGGTAGATATTCCAGTCCTCAACCGGATACTCCCGCTCGATGATGTCGAGGCAGAGGCGATAGGCGCTCGAGATCATCGTGCCGCCGGACTCGCGCGTGGTGAAGAAGGTCTGCTGGTCGACCTCGCGCGCACTCGCGTCGTGCACGATGTAGCGGCTCTGGATTCCCTTGTACTGCGACCTCAGCCAGGTATCGATCCAGAAGGACTCGATGCGGACGATCTCCTTCTGCTCGTCGCCCATCGAGCCCGAGACGTCCATCATGTAGACGATGACGGCGTTCGTGGCGGGCTTCATCTCGGTCTTCGAGGCCCGAAAGCGCCGATCCTCCTTGCGCGGCGTCACGACCGGGTTGCCGGGGTCATACTCGCCCGACGAGACCATCCGCCGAAGGGCCTGCTTGTAGGTGCGCTTGAAACTGCGGAGCGAGTCGGGACCGACCGGGCGGATGCTGCTGTACCGGGTCGACGCGGCCTCGACCTGCCGTGTCCCCTTCGGCTCGATGTTCGGAAGCGACAGCGTCTCCGCCATGATCTCGGCGAGCTCCTGCAGCGTCACCTCGACCTCGACCTCCTTGTCACCCTCACCCTGGCCGGCCTTGCCGCCCCCCGGGCCCTGCTGGCCATCGTCGTCGCCGATCCCGTCGCCGACGTTTCCGGGACCCTGTCCGACACCACCCTGGGACTGACCGAACCTGAATCTCGGGATATCGATTCGCGGAATCGGGATGCGTACCTCCTTGCCACCCTGCCGTGCGATCAGGTCACCGCTCGACATGTGCCGCCTG
>JBILLP010000496.1:0-3155 GCA_044376025.1 Bradymonadia bacterium | reverse complement strand
AAAGCCGGCCATGGACGTGTCTTGGGTGTCCGGGTCTCAGCTTGCTCTGCGCCCTCGCCGGCCGTTCGAATGTCCGATAATATGCATTATGTAAACTTGTGCATCGCCACGTCCGCGCGTCGGGGGGGCAATCCCTGCCCGGCGGCTCCCCAAGCGAGCCCCTGGACCGGGACCGCGCTCGACGCCGCGTCAGTCCAGCCGGCCGCGGCGCAAGGCCCTCGCGTCAGCCACGATGCCACGGAGCTGCGCGACACCACCCGGCACCACAACCCAGAGTGCGAACCATGCCAGCGTGTAGACGAGGCAGCCGACCAGCAGCGCGACATGTACCTGCGTCGGGAACCAGCCTACCCCCGACGCGACAAACGCAACGACGCCGGCGAGGATCGCAACCGTGGCGTTGCGCCACACGGCGTCGACAAGGTCTGAGGTCCGGACCGGCGTGCCACGGAAGCTGAGCGGGATCGCCACGGCCCTGCCCAGCAGCGACGCGACCGACGAAGCGGCCGCCACGCCGATGGCTCCCCACGGCGCGCCGGCCACGAAGCTCAGCAGCAGCGTGCCCGAGAACACAGCGTTGATGCGCCACTGGCGATCGGTCCTGCCGGTCGCAGACAGGACCCACGCCGTGCAGGGTCCGAGCGTCATGACGAAGGACCCGACCGCGAGCATCCTGAAGATCGGGACGGCCTCGTTCCAGTTCGGACCCATCAGCGCCGGGAAGACGAGGTGTGCCAGCGCAGCCATCGCGGCGACCACGGGCATCGTTACGAGCGTCAGGAGCCCGATTGCCCGCCTGAAGAAGTGCCTGAAGCGTTCGGGGTCGTCCTGCAGGCGCGCGAGCGCGGGCATGGCGACCGCACTCACCGGCGCAGCGAGCTGCTCGGGGATGAGCACAAACTGGTAGGCGCGCGTGTAGAGGCCGAGCTGCGCAAGATCGGTCACCTTGCCGACAACGGCGTTGTCGGCGTTGCGGGCGACGTAGACGGACAGGTGGCTGGCGGCAGAGCCCCCGGAGACCCGCAGCAGTGGCTTGACGTCGACTCCGGCCTGCCAGCGCGTCGGTAGCCACCGGGCCTGCTTCCAGAGCAGCGCGGCGACGACGGCAGCGTTGACCACCGACTGCGCGACAAGCGCCCAGTAGCCAGCGCCGAGCACGGCGAACGCAACCGCGATGGCGAAGGAGACCGTCGCAGCGATCACCTGGCCCATCGCGATCTGGCGGTTCGCCATGCGTCGTTGAAGCAGCGCACTTGGGACCTGCGCCGTGCCGCTGATCAGGATGCTGAGCGAAGAGACGAGGCAGACAGCCACGAGCTCGGGGCGACCGTACATGGCCTCGAGGACCGGGCCCGCGCCCGCCACGACTGCGGTGGCCGCGAGGGTCGCCACCACGCCGATCCAGAAGAGATTCGAAAGCTGCCGTGGCTCGAGCTTCTCGCGCTGGATAACGGCGGTCGCGAGCCCGAAGTCGCGGAGCACCGCAGCGAAGTCCCCGACCACGGCAGCCAGGGCCACGACGCCGAAGTCCTCGGGCGACAGAAGGTTGCCGAGCACCGAGAGCGCAACGATCCGCAACGCAATGCCGTAGAGCCGGGCGGCGGCCACGAGCGCCCCCCCCTCGACGGCCTTCCGCCCCAGGTCGCGCCGGATCTCCTCGTTCGAGGCAAGTACCCTGTCGGGCGTGCCGGCTGACTCCGCGCGCTGGTCCATCATGCCCGCTCGAACACCCTCGATGCGGGCGCCGTTTGGCGCGACGCCGAGACGGCGTCAAGCGGCCTTCGCACGGCGTTGACTCTGCCGTGCAGGTACGGGATAGAGCAGACGTGTCCGCGGAGGTGAGCAATGCGCACGTTGGCAGCAAAGTCCGCTATGTTGTTACTCCTCGCCGCCTGCTCCGACGGTGGCCCTGCCGGCTCGACCCGAGCAGAGGTTGGCACCTCCGGCGGTGATGTGGACGGAGCCCCGGACTCGGTCGGGGATCCCGCCGACGAGGACGTTGCGGTCGACGTGCCCGCCGAAGAGGACGCCACGCCCCCCGATCTCGGGGACGACGTGCCCCTGCCTGATGACTCGACGCTGGAGCCCGACCAGGACGGCGATTCTGGGAGCGACGTGACGCGTCCGGATGTCGATGAGAGCGACACCGACGGCTCGGGAACCAGCCCTGGCTGCTCCGGCGAGCTCATCAGGGCCAGCCAGACGATGCTGCCGGCCGACATCGTGATCGCGATCGATGCCTCGGGCAGCATGTACGAGGAGGCCGATCTCGTCGCGAGCAGCATGAACCGGTTCGCGACCTTCGTGTCTGCGTCGGGTATCGACTACCGGGTCATCATGTTCGCGGGGGCTACGGACATCTGCATTCCGCCACCGCTCAGCGAGCTTCCGGTCTGCCCCGACCTGCCGACGGAGCGGTACGTGCACCCCAACGTGCATGTGGAGAGCAACGACGCGCTCTCGCTCCTCGTCGATCGATACAGCGCCTACTCGCCCTACCTCCGGAGCGCGGCGCAGAAGCACATCCTGGTCATCAGCGACGACAACTCCTTCATGTCTGCCGCTGACTTCACGCGGGAGTTCAGCGCAAAGCTCTCTCAGCCCTTCGTGGTGCACGGTATCATCTCGCTGCCCAACGAGCCCGATTACGTCTGCTTTGGACCGTTCGGCTCGGGGGCGGCACCAGGGTCGGTGTACCAGGAGCTGGCCGATCAGACCGGGGGGGTTACGCAGTCGATCTGCTCGCCCGATTGGCAGCCGGTGTTCGACGCGATCGCGGCGTCGCTGGTCACGAACTCGAGCGTGCCGTGCACCTTCGACCTGCCGGGAGACGGGGCCGGGACCAATCCGGGCCTCGTGAACCTGCGGGGCACGCGTGAGGGCCTGGAGTCGAGGCTCCCGAATGTGCCCAGCAGGGATCAGTGCGAAGGTCGTACCGCCTGGCACTTTGACGACCCCGCCAGTCCCCGCCGCGTGGTGCTCTGCCCCGAGGCGTGCGGGGCTGCGTTCAGCGAGATCCGGGTGGAGGTCGGCTGTGCGACCGAGAAGTGAGCCCCTGACGTCGGTTGCGGGCGTCTTCGCCCTCGCCTCGTTCTTCGCCTGTTCGGCATCACCCGGCGATGGAGGCTCAGGGCAGTCCTTCGTCGACGCGTCGC
>JBILLP010000495.1:0-3156 GCA_044376025.1 Bradymonadia bacterium | reverse complement strand
TACCGAACCGACCGACACACTGCCCGACCCCGACACCGCGACCGATACCGAACCGACCGACACACTGCCCGACCCCGACACCGCAGCCGACGCCGAACTGACCGACACACTGCCCGACCCCGACACCGCAGCCGACGCCGAACTGACCGACACACTGCCCGACCCCGACACCGCGACCGATACCGAACCGACCGACACACTGCCCGACCCCGACACCGCGACCGATACCGAACCGACCGACACATTGCCCGACGCGGACACCACTCCGCCGTTCGGGTACGAGTCGCGCCCCGCGAACCCGACCTGCCTTGCCCCAGACAGGCCGGCGACCTCGACCGCGGCGCAGTTCGTGGCCGTCGCACCTCGGCTGAGCTTCACGAACGCGGTGGCGCTGGTCGCTCAGCCGGGCAGCGATGCCTGGCTGGTCGTCGAGCAGCCCGGGAGGCTCGCCCGCGTCGTGCTCGGGGCCGCGCCCTCACGAACCGTCGCGCTCGACATCACGGGACCGGTCGACGACAGCGGCAGCGAGCTCGGCCTGCTCGGCGTGGCCTTCCACCCGGACTTCGAGGCGTCGGGCCGCATCTTCGTCAACTACACCACGCGCGTGACCGGGACGCTCATGACGCGGATCTCGGAGTTCACGACCTCGGACGGCGGCCTGAGCTACCCGCCCTCGTCAGAGCTGGTGCTCGTCGAGGTCGAGCAGCCGGCTTCGAACCACAACGGCGGCGACCTCCATTTCGGGCCCGACGGCTACCTCTACTTCGCGCTGGGTGACGGCGGGGGTGCCAACGACACCTACCGGAACGGCCAGCGGCTGACGACGCTGCTGGGCGGCATGAACCGCATCGACGTCGATGCCGTCGAACCGCCGCGGCTCTACGGGATCCCCCTGGACAACCCCTTCGCGGGAGGCGGCGGCGCGCCCGAGAAGTATGCCTGGGGACTGCGCAACCCGTGGCGGTTCAGCTTCGACCGTGGGACAGGCTCGCTGTGGGTCGGAGACGTCGGCCAGGGAGCCTGGGAGGAGGTGAGCGTCGTCGAGCGCGGCGGCAACTACGGCTGGCCGGTCTACGAGGGCTTCGCCTGCTTCAACGCCAACCCGTCGTGCGGCCCCGGGCCCTGGGTGGCTCCCTATTACGCCTATCCGCACAGCGATGGGCTCTCGGTCGTGGGCGGCTACGTCTATCGCGGCACCGAGGTGCCTTCGCTCGTCGGCAGCTACGTCTTCACCGACTTCTACCAGAAGCCGATCTGGGCGCTCTCCCGCGACCCCCGCACCGGCAACGTGACCCGCACCGTCGTGTCCGAACAGCTCGGTGGCTACCTCTCTGCCTTCGGGGAGTCTGCGACGGGTGAGCTGTTCGCGCTGCTGTACGCGCCGGGGTCGCGGGGCCAGATCCACGCGCTGCGGGCCGCAGCGCCGCCGGTGTCCGACACCTTCCCGGCGACCTTGTCGGCGACCGGTTGCGCCGATCCGCTGAACCCGGAGCGCGCGCTGCAGGGCATGTTCCCCTACTCCGTGAATGCCCCGTTCTGGTCGGATGGCGCGGAGAAGCGGCGCTGGTTCGCCATTCCGGACGGCACGACCGTGAGCGTGCAGCGCGACGGAGACTGGGCCTTTCCGGCAGGAAGCGTGGTCCGCAAGGACTTCGTGGTCGACGGCCGCCTGCTCGAGACGCGCCTGATGGTTCGGCACAGTGACGGCGACTGGGCCGGGTACACCTATCGCTGGCGCGACGACGGCAGCGATGCCGACCTGCTTCCGGCGTCTGCAACCGCGCCCCGTGCGGCCGGTGACCGGTGGTACTTCCCCGACCGCGGCGAGTGCCTCACCTGCCACACCGCCGCCGCCGGCCGCACACTCGGGCCTGAGTCCGCCCAGATGGACCGCACCGTCGCCTGGGACAACGGCGCCGTCTCGAACCAGCTCGAGACGTTCGACCACATCGGGCTGCTGTCGGGCGCAGTGCCCGCACCGGGCGACGCGGCCGCGCTTGCGGACCCGACCGACGGGCTCGCCACGACGGAGCGACAGGCCCGTTCCTGGCTCCACACCAACTGCGCGTCGTGCCACCGGCCGTCGGGCGGGACGCCGGCGAGCATCGACCTGCGCGTCACGACCCCGCTTTCGGGCACCCGGGCCTGCGACGTGGTGCCTAGCCTCGGGGATCTCGGGATCACCGGGGCTCGCCTGGTGGCGCCGGGCGATCCCGCCCGATCGGTGCTGCTGCAGCGCATGGGCAGGCGCGATGTGCACGGCATGCCACCGCTCGGCTCCGTGCGCGTCGATGACGCCGGCGTTACCCTGGTTTCGCGCTGGATCGCCGCGCTGAGCGGCTGCACCGAGTGACCCGCCGTCGCGTCGGGGTGCGATGCCCCGCGCCGCACGCCCGCGCGGTCGTTCAGGCGTAGAAGTCGAGGAGTCCCTGCGAACCCGGCTCGAAGAGCCGCCGATAGGCAGCGACCGCGCCGTCATCGGAGAGGCTCGCGATGTGGTCGCAGACGAGCCGCAGCTTCTCGCGGGGAGCGAACTCCGATGATCGCACCCGCTCACTGACACCGCGCGGAAGCAGCCCCGGGTCGTTCGCATAGGCCTCGAACAGCCGCCTGACGACACGACGCGACGCTGCATCGAGCGTGGTCAGGCGGGGATCCTTGAGCGTCTGCGTGCGGGTGACCGCCTTGAGCACCGCGACCTTCGCGGCGGCCGCGGGGTCGAGCGAAGGCAGCTCGCCTGCCCGGAGCGTCACGGCGTGCACAAACTCGCGATGAAGCTTGCTCGCAAGCTCCTTGCTCGACGCCAGCCGTACGAACTGTGCCGATGTCCGCGGCAGGCGGGCGGTGCTGCCCTTGTCGACAATGGCGTCGTAGAGCCGCACCACACTCTCGAGCGCCTCGGTCACGTCAGACGGCTGCCACTCGGGGTCCTCCAGGCGCACGAAGGCCAGGATTTCTGGCGCAAAACCCTCCCCGCGGGAGGCCCTGCGAATCTCCTCCATCGAGACGAAACCCATGCGCAGCCCGTCCTGCAGGTCGGCGACACAGTAGGCAATATCGTCGGCGAGGTTGAGGATCCGGCACTCGAAACTCTCGCCCGCCACGGACCCGCGTGCGGCAACCACCGCCTGCACCAGATCCCAGTCCTCATCGTAC
>JBILLP010000494.1:0-3162 GCA_044376025.1 Bradymonadia bacterium | reverse complement strand
GGGCCGAGCGGGGGTGGTCCGTGACGCGGTGCTGTCTGCACTGCTTGTCGGAGCTGCGATGTCGTGCAAAGAGGTGTTCGTCCTCATTCCCGCGCTGGCCTGGCTCGCCGAGGTGCTCCTCTCGCCCGGCGGGTGGGCTGTGCGTACCGCAAGGGCGACGGCGATGCAGCTGCCAGCGGTGCTCGTGGTGGCCGCGCTGCTGGCGTGGCGCAGCTCGATCGGCATCGACACCGGCACAGCCCTCTCGCACGTGACACTCGCGGAGCGCGTCGCCTCGGTGGGCGGTGTGCTCGCCTGGTACACCCCGCTTGCGCTGTCGGCGAGGCAGGGCGCCACGGCGGCTGCATGGGTGACGCCTGCCTCCTGGCTCTCAATCCTTGCCGTCGCCGGTCTCGTCGCCGCCGCGTTGCTCTCGCTCTCGGCGACCGCGCTCGGGCGCCTCCGGACGCAACGGCTTGTCCTCATCTGGCTCGGCCTGGCCTGGCTTGGCCTCTTCGAGGCGGTCACGGCGATGGCGGTCCCGGCAACCGGCCAGTTCGCCAACCGCTACCTCTACGCGCCGACCGTCGGGGTCGCGCTGCTCAGCATCCCCGCCACAGAGTGGCTCTACGGGCGGCTCGAGCACCACGCCCGAGCCGTCTCCCTCGCGCTCGCGCTGCTCGGCGCATCGCTCCTGTCGGCGAGCAGTTCAGCCGCTTCGAACTGGCAGACCGCCCGCGACCTCTTCGGCGCCGACGTCATCGACCACCCCGACGACAGCCGCGTCCTCTACCACTACGGCGTCGCGGTGAGCCGAACCGAGGGCTGCGAGGCCGCGCTGCCACTGTTCCTGCGCGCCGCACAGCTCGAGCCCACCTACGGGCGCGCCTGGCACAACGTGTCGGGCTGCCTGCTCAGGCTGAACCGGCCGGGCGACGCCGTGGGACCGGCGCGGCAGGCGCTCCGGCTCGCGCCCGACGACCCCCGCAAGATGCTCAACCTTGGCGTCGCGCTGGTGCTGTCGGGCAGCGGCGACGAGGGCAGGGCGCTGCTCTCTCGGGGCTGCGCGAGCCTCCGCAATGCCCCGGAGTGTCGCCTGCTCAGCGAGGCTCCAGCGCCGCCCTGAGCGCCGTGAGCCGGTGCCCGAGCGCGTCGTGCCTGCGCCGAACGACCTGCTCAAAGGCGCGACCCAGGTCGGCCTCGACCACGCGGCTGCGCGCCCGCTCGATCAGGTCGGACAACGCCTCGCTGCTTCCAAGCCGACTCGTCACGACACCAAGCCCGTCAGCCGCGTGCAGCTCGCCGAGCGACGATGAGGTTCTCCAGTCGCGGATGAGCACCAGGACCAGGTGCGGCTGCTGCGTTCGCAGCGTCCGCAGCACGCGCTCGAGCGGCATGTCCGGGAACGCCGCGCCCAGGATGGCGAGATCGACACCCTCGCCTGCGGCGGCATCGAGCAGATCACCCGCCAGCGTCCGCGGCGCCATGAGCTCAAGCCCGAGAGCGCCGGCCTGACCCTGGAGCTGCTCCACCAAGGCCGCGTCGTCGAGTCCGACCACGGCGCGCAGCGGTCGCCGGCTCAGCTCGCCCGGCTCCGGGTTCTCGAGGTCGTGCACCCGTCGGCGAAGCGACAGGTTCTGCCGTTCGAGGTCGAGCACCACCGTCAGCACCTGCTCAGCGAGCGAGACGGCCTCGTCGAGAAGCTCCTGCTCGGTCGGCCGCGGTCGAGCCACCAGGTTCTCGGACGACGGCTCCACGGGCACCACCGCTCCGGGCGGTGCGAACTCGAGGTCGGCATCCGGCGGCGGAGCGACGTTGGGGACTGCTGGCGGCGCAGGCGGCGCCGGTGGTGGCGCTGGAAGCGGCGGGAGCGGCTCGACGGCGGGTTGCAGAAGCGGCATCCCCGGCGGAGCATCGGGTGGCGGGGCGACCGCGGGTAGCGCCTGCGACCGGAACTGGCGCGCCCGTTCGATTTCTCGGAGCTTGCGATCGACCTTCGCGCGAATCCGCATCGCGAACTCGGTGGCATCGAACGGCTTGGCGATGACATCCGAAGCGCCCGCACGCAGGATTGCTGCAATCGCTGCCGGGCTCCAGCCCGAGGCCATGACGACGACGTCGGTGCGCGGGCGCACCTGCTTGACCTGATGCACGTAGGCCAGCGCGTCGACATCGGGGAACTGCCCGTCGAGCAACACCATCGGGAAGCCCGTCGCCCGCAGCGCCTTGAGGACGGCAGCCGGCTTCGCCGCTGCAAACACCTCGAAGCCCGCACGCGTCAGGACCTCGGTGAGCAGCTGCTCGGCCTCAACGTCATGCTCCAGCAGCAGAATCGCTTCGCGCACCATGCCGTGCTCTCCCTCGGGCGACGAGGTGGCGGTTCAGTCCCGAGTCTCGGTGAAGTCTTCAGGCGCGCGCGTCCGGTAGGTCGCGTCGAGCGTGTCGAGCAGCTCGAGCAGCACCTGCTCATACTGCGGACCGCCGCCAGGCTTGCCACTCGGGTAGACCGCGTGGTCGGTGTAGAAGTTGCCCTGCACGCAGTTCGCCTCGTCATCCCACGAGGCGACGCCGCAGCCACCGTCGTCAAGGTCGGCGAGCCCATCGCCGTCGTTGTCGACGCCGTCGTCGCAGTAGGGCACGCGGTCGCCCGTCTCGGAGCGGCCGCCCGAGCTGCCACAGCCGTCGTCACCACCATCCACGACGCCATCGCCGTCGTTGTCGACGCCGTCGTTGCAGGCAGTGATGGAGTTGTCGCCGCAGAAGCCGTCGGGGAAGACGATGATCGCCTTGGGCCAGGTGCCGCCCGCCATGAAGCCCGCGAAGGGCAGCGCCGTGACCTGAAGCTCATCGGGCGTCTGGCCATACCCGTGGAGCACCATGATCACCGGGTAACGGCCATTGCGGAAGACCGAGTCTGCCGGCCACTCACTGAGGCCGTCGCCCGCAAGGCAGTCGTCGTCGTCGTCGTCGGCATCGCCATCATCGTCGTTGTCGATGCCGTCGGTGCAGCGCGTGACCGCCGTGTCGCCCGCCTCCGACGTGGCCTCCGCGCTGGTGCAGTCAGAATCCTCGCCGTCGCGGCGCCCGTCGCCGTCGTTGTCGAGGCCGTCGCTGCACTGCGTCCGCTCATAGCCCGGCGGCAGCGCGATCGAGTACTTCACCCTGCCGCCGGTGATCGCCGAG
>JBILLP010000072.1:0-9960 GCA_044376025.1 Bradymonadia bacterium | reverse complement strand
CGGGGTCCGTGGGCGGGGGGCTGTCTGGCCGGCGCGAAGGGGGGCGGCCGAGCCGACGGCGCTGTAGCCGAGCAGGGGGGGGGCGGGCAAGGCGGGGGCTCCGAGGTTGCCAACGCGGGCGCTGCCGCGTAGGGGCAAAAGGGTCGGCCCTCGGGTCGGCGCCGACCCCCAAGCCAGGCCCCGGGGCCCCGCCATGAGCACGCAGCGACCCAGCTTCACAGCCCGCGACTACACGACCTCGTGGCTGCTCGACGCGCTGATCCGCGACGGGGTGATCTCGACGCGCCAGGAGCAGGAGGTGCTCAAGCAGGAGAAGGTGCTGCGCGAGAAGGTGCTGCGCCGCCGCATGGAAGACGTGCGCATGCGGCAGGTGTCGCGCTACGACGTCTCGCCGGTCGAGGTGATCGAGGCGGCGGCGCTGCAGGGCCTCGACGGCCGGCCGCTCAACGAGGACCGCCTGACCGAGTTCCTCGCCCGCGCGGTCGGCCTGCGGTACGTCAAGCTCGACCCGCTGCGGCTCAACGAGCGGTTGATCACCTCGACCATGAGCCGCGCCTTCGCCAAGCGCCACGTCTGCGTGCCGATCGAGAAGCGCGAAGGCGGCCGGATTGTCTTCGCGGTCGACAACCCGGTCGACCTCGAGCTGCAGGAGGGCCTTCGCCAGCTCGTTCCGCACGGCTTCGAGCTGGCGCTGGCGTCGAAGAGCGACATCCTGGCGGTGATCACCGACGTGTACGGCTTTCGCAGCGCCGTCTCTGCTGCGGAGCGCAGCTTTGGCGGCGGCGCCGACCTCGGCAACCTCGAGCAGCTCGTCAAGCTCTCGGGCGCCACCGACGACGTCGAGGCCAACGACAAGCATGTCGTCAACGCGGTGGAGTTCCTGCTCCGATACGCCTTCGACCAGCGCGCGAGCGATATCCACATCGAGCCCAAGCGCGAGGAGTCGCAGATCCGGCTCCGCATCGACGGGGTGCTGCACCCGATCTACCGGCTGCCGCGCGTGGTGCACAACGCGGTCGTGTCGCGCATCAAGACCCTGGCGCGCATGGACATCGCCGAGCGGAGGCGCCCGCAGGACGGCCGCATCAAGACCGACCTCGACGGGCGCGAGACGGAGCTCCGCGTCTCGACGCTGCCGGTCGCCTTCGGAGAAAAGGTCGTCATCCGCATCTTCGACCCGCAGACGCTGCTGCTCGACCTCGAGGGGCTCGGCTTCTTCGAGTCGGAGCTGAACCTCTACAAGAGCTTCCTGCGACACACGACCGGGCTGATCCTGGTCACCGGCCAGACAGGGTCCGGCAAGACCACCACGCTCTACTCGACGCTCAAGCTGCTCGCGGGCCCCGACGTGAACATCACCACGATCGAGGACCCGATCGAGATGGTCTACGAGGCCTTCAACCAGACGAGCGTGCAGAACAAGATCGACGTCACCTTCGCCAACGCGCTCCGGACCGTGCTGCGGCAGGACCCCGACGTGATCATGCTCGGCGAGATCCGCGACGAGGAGACCGCGCAGATGGCGGTGCAGGCGGCGCTGACGGGCCACCTTGTGCTCTCGACGGTGCACACCAACGACGCGCCGAGCGCCGTGACGCGCCTGCAGGACCTCAAGGTGCCGAACTTCTTGATCGCCTCGACGCTTGTCGGCGTCATGGCGCAGCGGCTGATCCGGCGTGTGTGTGACCACTGCCGTCGCCAGGCCTGGCTGACCGAGGAGCAGGCCGCGATGCTCGGCATCCAGCTCCCGCCCGACGCGCCCACACGGCTGCCGGTGTCGGTCGGCGAGGGCTGTGTGCGCTGCCGCGGCACCGGCATGATGGGCCGCACGGGGGTCTTCGAGGTCATGCCCGTCGACAGCCGCATCAAGCAGCTCATCGCCGACGGGGTCGACGCCAACGTCATCCGCCGCGAGGCCGTCGCCAACGGCATGGTCACGCTGCGCGAGTCGGCGATCCGCAAGCTCGCCTCGGGCACCACGACCTTCGAGGAGGCGATCTCGGTCGTGGGCGTGAACTGAGATGCTGCAGTCCTTCGTCGAACAGCTCCACACTCTGCTCGCGGCGCCCTACCCGTACGTGAACCTCGTGACCTACGAGGAGCCCCGGGCGGTTGGCCTCGTCGAACAGCTCGCGGCGGCGCTCTCGCGCTCGACCACGGCCTGGCGGCCCGAGGAGATGACCGCGCCGGGCTCGGGCAGCGCAGAGGTGTGTGCGGCGCTCGACGCCTACCTCGAGGCGCTGATCGAAGACCTGACGACCGCGCTGCGGGGCGGCGCAGCACCGAATGCCGGCGGGGTGCACCTGGTGATCGACGCCCACCCCTACCTCGCCGACCCGGCCCGGGTGCGGCGCCTGCGGGTGCTCGAGCCGCTGCTGAGCGAGACGCGGACGCTCGTCGTCTTCGTGTCGCCGCTGCCGGTGGCGATCCCCGAGCTGGTCAAGGACCTCGCCTGTGTGACCATGCCGATGCCCGACCGGTCGGAGCTCGAGGTGCTGCTCGAGGAGACGCTGCCGGAGCTTGCGCCGCAGCTCCCGCGCACGCGCCTCGCCTCTGCCGCGCTGGGCCTGTCGGCGCGCGAGGCGGTGCGGGCCTTCGAACGGGCCCGTCACCTCTGGTCGCTGGAGACGGCCAAGGGGCGGCGCTTTGACTGGGAGTCGGCGGTGGTGTCCGAGAAGCGCCGGCTGCTCAAGGAGGGCACGGCGCTCGAGTTCTGGGACCTGTCGGTCGGCCTCGACGACGTCGGGGGCCTGCACGAGCTCAAGCAGTGGCTCGGCGAGCGGCAGGCGGCGTTTTCGACCGAGGCACGGAGCTTCGGGCTGCCGGCGCCGCGCGGCCTGCTGCTGATCGGGGTGCAGGGCTGCGGCAAGACGCTCGCCGCCAAGGCCATTGCGGGATACTGGGGAATCCCGCTGCTGCGGCTCGACCTGGGCGCGCTGTTCTCAGGGGCGGTCCCACCCGACGAGGCGCTGCGAACCGCGCTGCGGTCGGCCGAGGCGCTGTCACCGGCGGTGCTGTGGGTCGATGAGATCGAGAAGGGGTTCGAGGATGCCGACGGAGAGACCGCGCGCATCCTCGGAAGCCTGCTCGTCTGGCTGCAGGAGAAGCAGTCGCCGGTCTTCTTCGTGGCGACGGCGAACCGGGTGCAGAAGCTGCCGCCCGAGCTGCTGCGCCGCGGCCGCTTCGACGAGCTGTTCTTTGTCGACCTGCCCGACGACGAGTCGCGCACACACATCCTCAAGGTGCACCTCACGCGCCGCGGTCGCGACGCCTCCGGCTTCAAGGTCGCCGAGATCGCCGGGATCTCCGAGCATTTCTCGGGCGCGGAGCTGGAGCAGGTCGTGGTCGCGGCGCTCTACCGCGCCTTTGGCGAGAAGCGCGAGCTCGAGCAGCGCGACCTCGTGGTGGCGGCTCGGCAGATGGTGCCGCTGTATGCGCTGTATGAGCAGGAGATCAAGGCGCTGCGCGGCTGGGCGCAGGGTCGCGCCCGACCTGCGCACCGGGATCGCAAGCTGACCAGCCTCTTTGGCGGGGCAGAGAGGCGCTGAGCCGGGTTTCTGCCGGGGTTTCTTCGATTGTGTCTGTTCCTGTGAGTTGAGGAGTTTCTGCACATGTCCAATGTACATCTCGAGGTCGGGGTTATCGGTGCCGGTTCGTGGGGCACGGCGCTGTCGATGCTGCTCGCCGACAAGGGCTATGGTGTCACGCTCTGGGCCCACGAGGCAGAGGTGCGCGAGAGCATCAACGAGCGCCACGAGAACGAGCTGTTCCTCAAGGGAATCCGGCTTCCGGCGAACATCCGCGCGACCGGCGACATGGAGGAGGCCTGCCGCGGCAAGGACATGATCGTGACCGTGACGCCGTCGCACGTCACTCGGCTCGTGATGAAGCAGGCTGTGCCCTACCTGCCTGAGCACACGCCGATCGTCAGCGCCACCAAGGGGATCGAGAATGACACGCTGATGACCGTCAACGAGGTGCTCGAGGACGTGCTGCCGCTCAGGTTCCACCCCTACCTGGCCTTCTTGTCGGGCCCGAGCTTCGCACGTGAGGTCGCGCAGCACCACCCGACCGCCGTGGCGGTGGCCTCCTTCTCAGAGAAGCTCGCGATCCAGGTCCAGCGCAATTTCAACCACCGCTGGTTTCGCGTCTATCGCTCCAACGACGTCGTCGGCATGGAGATCGGCGGCTCGCTCAAGAATGTCATCGCGATCGCGGCCGGAATCTCGGACGGCATGGGATTCGGCCACAACTCGCGCGCCGGCCTGATCACCCGCGGCCTCGCGGAGATGTCGCGCATGGCGGTCGCGCGTGGTGCCAACCCGCTGACGCTCGCCGGCCTTGCGGGCATGGGCGACCTGGTGCTCACCTGCACCGGCGAGCTCTCGCGAAACCGCGCCGTCGGTATCCAGCTCGGGCAGGGCAAGCCGATCGCCGAAATCCTCGGCGGCATGAACATGGTCGCCGAGGGGGTCAAGACGGCCCGGTCGGTCCACGACCTCGCCGCGCGGATGAAGGTCGAGATGCCCATCTGCGAGGCGGTCTTCTCGGTGCTCTACGAGGCCAAGACGCCGCAGCAGGCGCTGCTCGACCTGATGGGGCGCGAGCTCAAGCGCGAGAATTTCGGATTCTGACCAGGCTTCTGCTACGCCCCACGGACCGCGCCCCACGGAGCCCCCGATGAGCCGACCCCGAGGACCGATGCGCCCCGCTCGCCCGATGCTGCACGGAATCGCCGCCGCCGCCGTGGCGCTGTCGATGGTCGTCGCGGTCGTCCCGGCGCGGTCGTCTGCCCACCAGCTCGAGATGAGCGAGGCCTGGCTCCACGTCGACCCCGGCGTGGTGCGGCTCGAGCTGTTGCTCGACCTCGAGCGGCTGGTGACGGGGCCCGACCCGAACGACCTGCAGCCCGACGGGTATGCCCGCCTGTTCACGCTGTCGGGCGCGGAGCGTGACGCCGCGTGGCGGCCGATCCGCGACTACTTCGCCTCGTCGGTGCCGATCCTGGCCGACGGCCGTGCGCTCGAGGTCACGGTCACGATGCCCGAGATTGACCGCGCGCCCGGCGAGGTGCGCCGCGGCAAGACGACGGTGGTGCTCACGGCGAAGCTTGACGGCGCCACCACCGTCGGCTTTCGCACCACGCCCGAGCTCGGCACGGTGGTGTTCAACAGCTACGTGGGCCCGGAGCCGCGGGAGCAGAACCTGCCCGTGCGCCCGGGTGAAACCCCGCCGCCGGTCACGCTCGACCAGGCCTCCGCCCCGTCGTCGACGCTCGCCGTTGTCGGGCGCTACCTGGTGCTCGGGTTTGAGCACATCGTGCCCAAGGGCGCCGACCATATCCTCTTTGTGCTCGGGCTCTGCCTGCTGTCGTGGCGTGTCAGGCCGCTGCTGGCACAGGTGAGCGCCTTCACGCTGGCGCACACGATCACGCTCGCCCTCGCGGTCACCGGCGTGGTGAGCGTGTCGCCGTCGATTGTCGAGCCGCTGATCGCGCTGTCGATCGTGGCCGTCGCGGTCGAGAACCTGTTTGCGACCGAGGCGCGCTGGTGGCGCGTGGCGATTGTCTTCGCCTTTGGCCTGCTGCATGGGCTCGGCTTCGCGGGGGTGCTGAGCGAGCTCGGGCTGCCGCAGGGCCAGCTCGCGGCGGCGCTGATCTCGTTTAACGTGGGTGTCGAGCTGGGGCAGCTCGCGGTGATCCTGGCGGCATTCGTGTTGGTCGGCTCGTGGTCTCGCGGCAAGCCGTGGGAGCGGGCGCGGGTGCGCATCCCGGCCTCGGTCGCAGTCGCGGCGGTCGGGCTCCTGTGGGCGGTCGAGCGGGTGCTGGGATAGCCGCGGCCCCCGTCGGGAAGGCACAGCGCCCGGCGCCTACGCCCTGCGGAGCGTGATCTCGGTGATCTCGGGCGGTGCGCCGGTGCGCAGCGGAGGTCCCCAGCAGCCGGTCCCGCGGGAGACGTAGACCTGCAGCCGGCCAAAGGTGCCGAGCCCCGCGGCGATCGGGTGAAAGCGATCGATGAACAGCGGACCGGGGAAGAACTGGCCCCCGTGCGTGTGCCCCGAGAGCTGCAGGTCGTACCCGGCCTCGACCGCCGCCGGGACCGTCTTGGGCTGGTGCGCCAGCAGTAGCCTGAAGTCGTGCTCAGGGGCGCCCTCGAGCGCCTTGCGGGGGTCTGATGCGTGCTCCGGGTCGAACTGGCCGGCGGTGTAGTCGGTCACCCCCGCGACGAGCAGCCGCGCGCCCTGCCGCTCGACAATGCGGTGGGCATTGTTGAGCACGGTGAGCCCCAGGCGCGACACCTCGTCGCACCAGGCCCGGTGGCCGCTGTAGTATTCATGGTTTCCGGTCACAAAATAGACGCCGTGCTCCGCCTTCAGCTCTGCGATGGGCGAGACCTCCTCCTTGAGCGCCTTGATCTGCCCATCGACGAGGTCCCCGGTGACGGCGATCAGGTCGGCGCCCAGCGCGTTGGTCTTCTGCACGATCGCCGCGAGCTGGTCGCGCGTCAGCGGTGCGCCGATGTGGATGTCAGAAATCTGGGCGATCCGGTAGCCATCGAGGCCGGGTGGCAGGTTCGGGTAGCTCACCGTCACCCGCTTGTAGGGAGGCAGCGACATGGCGCTCCGGTAGCCGTAGGCGCCGGCGCCGAGCGTCATGAGCCCGACCGCCGCGGCAAACATCGAGTCGGCGAAGGCGCGCCGCTCCGGCGAGGGCAGCAGGTCTTCTGCGGCACGGCTCGTGACCATCGCCAACCCCGATGCCCCGACCACGCCGATGCCGTACAGCAGGTCGCGCGCCACAAAGACCGGGAAGGCCATCATGAAGAGGCCCATGTAGGTGTATCCGGCGATGTTGAGCCCGTGGCCGAGCGTGGTGGTCTGGCCGACGAAGCGGGCCCCGAACAGGCCGACGGGCACGATCAGCGCCAACAGCACACAGAGCCCCACAGCATACCAAAAGGGTGGACCCGTCAACCGCAACGGCGAGATCACCCGCCAGCCGAGGTAGGCGTGAAAGAGCGCCCACAGCGCGTTCACGACCGTGAAGAAGACCACCATCCTGACTTGCACGTTGTCCACGTCGGCACTCTGCGGCTCGGGGACGCGCCACGCCGCGCCCCCGCGTTGACTGGTCACGGCGCCTGCCGCGCGAAAGGGGTCAGTGCAGGCCGGGCGCCTCGTAGCCGGTCAGCGCGACATACTCGTGGTAGCCGCCGTCGAAGACCCGGGGCCCGCTTGCTGTGAGCTCGAGCACGCGGTTCGACATCGCGCCAAGGAACTCCCGGTCGTGCGACACGAACAGCATCGTGCCCTCGAACTGCGCCAGCGAGCGGATGAGCATCTCCTTGGTGGCGATGTCGAGGTGGTTTGTCGGCTCATCCAGCACCAGGAAATTGGGCGGGTCAAACAGGAGCTGCGCCATGACGAGCCGCGCCTTCTCGCCGCCTGAAAGCAGCCCGCAGCGCTTCTGGATATCGTCGCCCGGGAAGCCGAACGCGCCGGCCAGGTTGCGCAGCGTGCCGATGTTGGCCATCGGGAAGGCGCGCTGCAGCGACTCGATCACGCTCTCGTCGCCGGTGAGCAGCTCCATGGCGTGCTGGGCAAAATAGCCCATCTTGACGCTGGCACCGAGGGCGACCGTCCCGGAGTCGGAGCTCGACTCGCCGGCGATCATGCGCAGCAGCGTCGACTTGCCGGCACCGTTGACGCCCATGACGGCCCACCGCTCGGTGCGGCGGACCAGGAAGGTGAAGTCATGGTAGATCACGCGGTCGCCGTAGCGCTTGCTGACACGGTCGACGCGTGCGACCTCCTCGCCCGAGCGCGGCGGACTGCGAAACTCGAACGCGGGGACCGAGCGGCGGCGTGGCGGCTCGATGACGTCGATCTTCTCGAGCTTCTTGACGCGGGACTGCACCTGCGCGGCGTGGCTGGCGCGCGCCTTGAAGCGCTCGATGAAGGCCTTCTCCTTGGCGAGCATCGCCTGCTGCCGTGCGGCCTGGGCCTCCTGCTGCGCGGCGGCGATGGCGCTCTGCCGCTCGTAGAAGTCGTAGTTTCCGGTGTGGTTGATCAGCTCTCCGCCATCGATCTCGACGATGCGGTTGACGAGACGGTTCAGGAATTCGCGGTCGTGCGAGGTGATGACGAGGCCGCCGGCGAAGGCCGCCAAGAAGCGCTCGAGCCAGACGATCGACTCGAGGTCGAGGTGGTTCGTCGGCTCGTCGAGCAGCAGCGCGTCGGGCTTCATGAGCAGGATGCGGGCGAGGGCGACGCGCATTTTCCAGCCGCCGGAGAGCCGGCCGACGTCGCCGTCGACCATCGCGGGGGCGAAGCCGAGCCCGGCGAGGATGTCGCGGGCGCGTGCCTCGAGCGAGTAGCCGTCGAGCTCCTCGAAGCGGGCCTGCACCTCGCCGTAGCGGGTCACCATGGCGTCGAGCTCGTCGGCGCGGTCGGGGTCGCCCATGCCGGCCTCGAGCTCGGCGAGCTCCGCAGCCATGCGCGAGACCTCGCCGGCGCCGGCCATCGTCTCCGCGAGCACCGAGCGGCCGCGCATCTCGCCGACGTCCTGGCTGAAGTAGCCGAGCACGACGTTGCGGTCGACCGAGACGCTTCCGGAGTCGGGCTGCTCCTGGCCGGTCAGCATGCGGAAGATCGTCGACTTGCCGGCGCCGTTCGGGCCGACCAGCCCGACCTTGTCGCCTGCGAAGACGCTCATCGAGGTCTCGATGAAGAGGATCTGCTGGCCGTGGGACTTGGAGACGTTGTCGAGTCGGAGCATGGGCGTGCGGGGCGGGCCCGGTTCGGGCGTGGCGCCGCGCTGCTAGCCGATCCCGTCGCCGAATGCACCGGGCTCAGGGCAAGAAGCGCCCGGGCCTCGCCACGCCCGCCAGATGCAGGATCGCCGCCAGCTCGGGCACGGTCACCGGGGTCACGCTGAGCCGCGAGCCGCGCCGCAGCACCGAGAGCTCCGCCAGCGCGGGCTCGGCCCGGAGCTGCGCCAGCGTGACGATGCTGGGCAGCGCCTCGACGCCCCGCACGTCGACGCGGTACCAGCGGGGCGCGACGGCCTTGTGGCCGGGGTCGAAGTAGGGCGACTCCGGGTCGAGCGCGGTCGCGTCGGGGTAGGCCTCGCGCGCGACGGTGGCGATTCCGACCACGTGGGGCGGTTCGCAGCTCGAGTGGTAGATCAGTACCGTCTCGTCGAGTTGCATCGCGCGCATGTGGTTGCGCGCCTGGTAGTTGCGCACGCCGTCCCAGGGCTCGAACTGCCCGGGACGAGCCATCAGGTCGGCGAACGAGAAGACGTGTGGCTCGGTCTTCATGAGCCAGGCGGAGCGTGACATCGGGGACACCGTTGTGGAGGGTGAATCAGGCGTAGTCGGGTTGTGCGCGTTGCGACACCCCCCATGCGTACGCGGGTCTCTGTAGCCGGGGTGCCGGCTGTCACTGCGCTTCGTGCGGCGCAATGAGGCATAGTTCGCGATCGTCGAAGTCTAGCTGGGACGTGTGCAATGCTTGTTTCGCAGATGGTTCGCATTGACGGCCGGGCCCGTCTGGCGCTACCGTCGTTGGTATGACGACCTCGGCCGCCCCGAACCCTCCCGCCTCGAACGACCCGCTCCTCGCCGGCTACCGAGGACTCGAGCAGACCTGGGACGAGCTGTTCGACGACGCCGGGCGCATCCGCGAGCCGCTCCGGCGTGTTGTCGGCGAGCTTGGCGGGCTGTCGCGCGCCGACTTCGCCCGAAGGCAGTCCCGCGCAGAGAAGAGCCTCTTCGCGCAGGGCGTGACCTTCAGCGTCTACAAGGATGCCCGGGGTACCGAGAAGATCTTTCCCTTCTGCCTGATCCCGCGTGTCGTCGCGGCCGCGGAGTGGGAGCAGGTCGAGCGCGGGCTGAAGCAGCGGGTCATGGCGCTGCAGCTCTTCTTGCACGATGTGTATGGGCCGCAGCGCATCTTCGC
>JBILLP010000491.1:0-3171 GCA_044376025.1 Bradymonadia bacterium | reverse complement strand
TCGCGGCTCCAAGGAGACCGACCTCACCATCCGTGACAGCAACGTCTCGCGGAGGCACGCCCAGGTGGTCTTTCACCAGGGCAACTACTTCATGCAGGACCTCGGCTCGACCAACGGCGTCGACTTCAATGGCACCAAGGTCGACGTCAAGCGCATCGACGAGGGCGACGTCTACCTGATCTGCGAGCACGCGCTGACCTTCTCCTACCGAGGCTAGGCGGCAGCGTGGCAGCCTTCGTCGCGGAGCGGGACTCGATCTGGCGGCTCGAGCTCGAGCCCGTCGTCAGCGCTGGCGAGGCGGCCCGTCGCAACGTCTACCTGCTGACCGGCGCCCTGCCGACCCTCATCGACCCGGGTCCCGCACAGGCGGCTGGGCAGGTTCTCGACGCCCTCGCGGCGCTCGGGCTCGGCGCCCGGGACATCTCCCGCATCCTGCTCACCAGCCCGGAGCCCGACGCCGCCGGCGCGGTCACCGCCTTCACGCATGCCGTCATCCGCTCCGGCGCGGCGGGCCTTGCGGCGCCCGATCCCCTCGTCGCCTCGCATCGCGGACTCGTGGCGCGGCTCGCCCGTGAGCTCGTCGAGGCCGGCCTGTCGGGACTCGCCGTCGAACTCGACCGCGACACGCGGCTGGCGACCGCTGGCCCCGCGGTCACGGCGCAGCCGCTCGGTGACGGCGAGCTCCTGCTCGCGGGCGACCTCCGCCTCGTCGCGCAGCCAGCCCGGGGCATCGCCCACGCGGGCATCCTCTTCGGTACCGTCGACGGAGCCTGGCTCTGGCCCGGCGAGCTCGGCGTCATCGGCGATGACCTCCCGGTCGCCGACTTCGCCGCCTACACCAACACCCTCGCCTCCATGACGGCCGGGCCAGTGCCCGAACGGCTCTTCCCGGCCCGGAGGAGCCCCGAGCTCGATGGCAAGACCGCCTTTCGAGGACTCGCGCTGCGCTCGAGCAACCTCGTCTCGAACCTGCCGTTCGTGGTCGAGAAGCCCCGGTCGCTCCGCGACATCTACCTCTCAGACACCGGGTACTGGCCCGACGACGCCGTCAAGGCGGCGTGGACACTCACTCGGCTGCACCTGGCACTCTCCGAGCTGACCCGAGCTGGCGTGATCCACGCGTCTGCCCGCGACGGCTCGCTCCTTCACCGGGTCTATGGGCTCGTGCCCGACGTGGCCCCCGGGCCCCGCAGCGGTTCGACGCTGACGACGCGCCAGACCGGGTAGCGCCATCCGGTCGAGGACTCGACGATGTCGTCGGTCAGCGACAGGGTCACCCTGCGCCTCGCCGCTGGCACCTCTGCGTTCGATGCGTCCTGGGCGGGGACCGTCAGCCCGGCCTCGTCCGGGACCTCGAGCCCCACGCGCACCCATCGCCCCCACAGCCGGGCCTCCCAGCCCGGGCACTCGCAGGCGGCAGGGTTCCATCGGACCGTCGTCACGACGGCTTCTGGCGTCTCGCTCCTGCGCGCCGCCACCGAAACCGCACGCTCCACCAGGCGACTCGCCCGGGCCTCGATCGACTCGTCGCGCGCACGCAGCATGCTCCCGGCGCCACCGCAGCCCGACGACAGCGCCACGACGAACCACATCACGCCGAGCCGGCTCATACGCCTCCGGCAAGCATCGCGGCGACCTCATCGGTGTACCGGTCCGGCAGGGCAAACAAGACGAGCGGCGGCTCGGTCAGCACCTCGGGGCGAGAGCCCCGCGCCGCCGTCACGAGGCAGAGCTTCGCGCCAGAGACCGCGTCGCTGTGCACCCACCGGACATCGACGCGCGCCAGCCCGACCGCCTCGAGCGCCCCTCGCAGCTCGTCGAACCGCGCGGCCGGGTAGACGACCTCGAGCCGGCCCCCGTCGTCGACAAGGTCCGCGCAGGCCGCGACGAGCGCGCCGATGTCCCCGTGAACCTGGTGGCGGGCCGCGGCCCTCTCGCGATCGGGGTTCACCTGCCCGCGCGCCGGCGAGTGGTACGGGGGGTTCATGAACACCACCTCGCTGCGTCCGCGTTCGGCCCGCAGCGTGGCATCGCGGATGTCGCCATTCACGACCTCGAGTCGCGACGAGAAGCCGTTGCGCGCTGCATTGTAGGCCGTCAGCGCCGCAAGCCGCGGCTGTACCTCGACGCAGACGCCCCGGTAGCCCGGCAGCGTGTGCATCACCGCGAGCGAGACGACGCCCGAGCCCGACCCCACCTCGAGGCCCGACCCCGGAGCGCCGCGGACCACGCGCCATGCAAGCAGGATCGCATCGATGCTGAACCGGTAGCCCGAGCGCGACTGCGCTACCCGGACCCTGCCCCCGAAGACCGCGTCGTCGGTCAGGTCATCGGCGATCCGCGCAGACCCCGCCGCGGCGGACTCGACCGACACCAGGTCAACCCCCACGCGAGGCCTTCAGGTCGTGCACCACGACCCCGCTCAGCACCTTCGGGTAGAAGAAGGTCGACTTCTGCGGCATGAAGTCACCCGCCTCACACACCTCGCGGACCTTGGCCACGGGCGTGCCGTTCATCAGGACGCCGAGCTGGACCTCGCCTGAGGCCACCTCCGCCACCAGCGCCGCCGCCTCCTTGAAGTAGTGGATGTTGGTCTTGGCGGCCTGCGCCTCGCGTGAGATCCCGATCTGGCGCTCCAGCACGAGGTCGTGGAGCACCGACACGTCGAGGCTGCGAAGCGCCTCCCCGCCACGCATGGTCGAGAGCGCCTCGCCCGCCTTCGAGCTGTCGAGGCGCGCGAGCACCGCACGGACATGCCCTGCATCGGGGAGCACGAAGACGAACGCCGTGCCCGCGCTTCCGGCCTCGGTCAGGATGTCGAGCCAGGCGGCGGGGGCCGTCGACGGGTCGAGCTCGTCGAGCCTGAAGATGCCTCCGGCGCGCTCCAGCCACTCCGTCGCCTTGAACCCTGCGACATCGTGGATGCCTCGATGCGTCGGCAGCACCACGAGCCCGGGGTCGGCGGCGTTGGCAAAGAACGCCAGCGTGAAGTGGGCCGGGTCGTCGGCACTCGCGCCGCCGTGCGCCGCGGCGTAGGCCATCGCAGTCTCGTAGCGGTGATGCCCGTCGGCAATCAGCAGGCGCTTTCCGGCAAGGGCCTCGGTGACCGCGACGATGGCCGCCGGGTCGGTCACCGCCCAGACCTGGTTCCGGATCCCGTCGTCCCAGGTC
>JBILLP010000492.1:0-3171 GCA_044376025.1 Bradymonadia bacterium | reverse complement strand
GCCGACCCCGCGCCCGAGCAGCTCCTCGAGCACACCGCGGTGCAGCGCCGCGAGGTAGTCTCCGCCGGCGCCCGCGGGCAGGTCGAGCGGCACGCCGAGCAGCGACAGCGCGCTGCGGCAGACGTCGACGCCGTCGTCGAACCGGGCCTGGAGCAGGCACTGGTCGATGCGGATGCGGTGGGCCCGGAGCCGCTCCGGCAGCGTGAGCGGCCTCTGCGCCAGCTCGGCATGTAGGGCGTCGGCCTGGTCGAAGTCCCCGAGCAGGTAGGAGGCCTCCGCGCAGACGAGCCGCAGGGGCACCTCGAGGGCCGCCGGCTCGACGCTGTTGAGCGCCGCCCACCAGCCGGTCGCCGACCCGGTCCCGGCTGCCACCGCGGGACCGGCGGTGTCGCCGGATGTCCCGATCAGACGCAGGCCCGACGACGCGAACCGCTCCGCCGTCGCGAACTGCGCCGTCCCGAGCGCGTGCTCCGCGGCCGCGAGGAGCAGGTGCGGCAGCGCGGCGCGCTCGTCGGGGTTGGCGACGCGCGAGGCGCCGGCCTCGAGGTGCGCGACGGCCTCAACAAGCGCGACAGGGTCGCCGGTCCGCAGCGCCTCCGCGACGAGGGCGCGCCCGGCCTCGACCGCGAGGTCGTCTCGCCGTACGGCGTCGATCCGCTCGAAGACCGCCTGCTGCACGCGGTCGTGGACAAAGCCGCAGAGGGTCTCCCAGGCCCGCCGGCCCGAGGCATCGGCTGCGACCTCTGCGACAGCGCGCCGGCTGTTTCGAAAGGTCACGAGGCCAGCGCGGATCGCCGGCTCGAGGTCGCGCGCGACACGGCCTGGCTCCCGGTGCAGCGCCTCTGCCACCGCCCCGACCGAGAAGGTGGCACCCAGCACCGACGCGACCTCGAGCACCTCGACGGTCGGTGCCGCGAGGCCCGAGACGGCGCGGAGCACCAGGTCGACGACGTGCGCGGTGGGAACCGCCTCGTCGAGCCGCCGCGGCTCGGGGATGCCCCAGGCCGCCCGGCCCGGGTCGAACATCACGATGCGCTGCTCGTGCAGGCTCCGCAGGAGCTGGAGGACAA
Organism: Bradymonadia bacterium; assembly: GCA_044376025.1. Lineage (GTDB taxonomy): Bacteria > Myxococcota_A > Bradymonadia > REDH01 > REDH01 > JBILLP01. The sequence goes on along the minus strand of JBILLP010000492.1, from coordinate 2,101 downwards.
AGAAGGGGTTTCCACCCGTACGCGTCCAGGTGACGTGCCGCAGCAGTGCCCGCGTGGCGTCATCGAGCCCGAAGCTGTCGCGGAGCCAGGCGTCGAGGTCGGGTTCGCCCAGCGGCTCGATGTCGATCCGACGCACGCCCCGAGGGAGCCGGTCGAGCTGTGCGGTCAGCGTGTGCAGCGGGTGGCCGGGGCCGACCTCGTTGCTGCGCCAGGCGCCGATCGGCAGGCAGCGGGGCCCTCCGGCGCCGCGCAGCAGCTCGCCAAGGACGTCGATATCCGACGCATCGGCCCACTGCAGGTCGTCGAAGAAGAGCACGACCGGCCCCGACTCCGCCCACACGCCGAGCAGCCGGGCGAAGGCCTGCACAATGGCCTCGATGCGCCCCGTCGCGGCACGTTCGTCGTCGGCGCTGTCGGGCCTCCGCCCGAGCCCGAGCGCGATGCCCAGGCGCGGGGAGAGCCGGCACAGGAGTGCCGCCCCCTCGCCGAGCGCCTCGACAAGCCGCTGGCGGGCGAGCGCGAGCGCCGGCTCAGGCTCGGCGAGCAGGTAGTCGGCCATCGAGCGCAGGAGCTGCTCGACCCCTTCGAGCGGCCGCGAGCGGCGCACGGCGTCGAACTTGGCCTCGAACACGAGGCCGTGGTGCGCGGTGACGTCGGCGCGCAGCTCGTTGACCAGCGCCGACTTGCCCACACCCGAGTACCCGGCGACGAGCGCGCCGGCTGTCTCGCCCGCGACACCGGCGTTGAAGGCGCCGCGCAGTGCCTCGATCGCGGCGGCGCGACCATAGAGCCGGCCGGCAACCGGGATCTCGCCCGCCAGGTCGTGGCGCCCGGCGACGAAGGCCCCGCGCCCGTCGTGCTGCAGCGCGAGCTCGAGGTCACGGGCGACGCCCGCGGCGCTGTGGTACCGGGCCTCGGGGAGCTTGGCGAGCAGCCGGGCCACGATGGCGTCGAGGGCGGGCGGGATCGCGGCCGCGAACCCGGACGGCGCCGGTGCCGCGCGCGTGACGTGGTCGTGGAGCAGCGCGAGCGGGTCGCTCGAGGTGAAGGGCAGCCGCCCGGTGAGGAGCTCGAACAGCGTCACGCCGAGCGCGTACAGGTCGGCGCGTCCGTCGACCTCGCGGTGGAGCCGGCCGGCCTGCTCCGCGGACATGTAGGCGAGCGTGCCCTCGATCTGGCGCGGGTTGACGAAGGCCTCGCGCGCCACCGGCAGCCGGGCTGCGATGCCGAGGTCGATCAGCCGGATGGCCTCGGCGCCGGGCTCGAGGATCACGTTGCCCGGGTTGACGTCGCGATGGACGATGCCCTGCTGGTGCAGCCGCTCGAGCGCCCGGGCGATGCCGAGTGCCCAGGCGATGGCGGTGCGGGGCTCGACCGCACGGCCCGCGGCGAGCCGGTCGAGCGACTGGGCACCGGTGTCGCGCTGCAGCATCACCCAGTGGTCCCCGACGCGGGTGAAGGCGACGACCTCGGGCGCGACGCCACCCGGCAGCGAGGCGATGAGGTCGTGCTCATGCCTGAACCGGGCGATGACCCGGTCGTCCGCCGCGCGATCGGTGACGCACTTGGCGACCAGCGGCGCCCCGTCGGCCGACCTGGTGACCCGGAGCACGGTGGCGGAGTCGCCGACGCTCAGCAGCTCGACCGGGCGCAGCCCCCGCTCACGCAGGGCGGATTCGAGTTCGATCACGGGTGTCTCGCTCGTTCAGGGGGCGGGGGCGCGTCAGGTTCGACCCGGTCGGTCGAGCAGGAGCCGCTCGGCTCCGCGGTGCATGATGGCCGCGGTCAGCTCGGTCTTCGACCAGTAGGCGTCGATCTCGGCCTCTGCGAAGGCGAACTCTGCCGGCGCGATGCCGACCTGCCCGGTGCGGAGCACGATGGCCATGCCGCGGTGGCGGGGCTGGGCGCGGATCCAGCGGACGAGCTCGAGGCCCTCGTGGTCGGTCCGCATCACCACGTCGATGATCCCGAGGTCGAAGCAGGCGCCCTCGAGCAGCGCGACGGCCTCTTCGGCAGAGCGTGCGAAGGCGCACTCGACGGGCCGCCCGGCGAGGGTCGCGCCATGGTAGACAAGTTCGGTGAGCTCTATCACGTCGGGGTC
>JBILLP010000493.1:0-3171 GCA_044376025.1 Bradymonadia bacterium | reverse complement strand
TGAAGCAGCGACCGAGCGCAAGCCCCGGGCACACCGCGACCCGCCTCCCCGGCCGCCTCGCCCGCGCGATCGGCGGACAGGGGAGGCTGCAGGGTGGGTCGACACGGTGACTCGGGGGGTCGCGGGTCTTCGACGGACCAGAAAAGGAAGAGTCGGCGCGCGGAGCGGAGGGAGGCGCATCTCCGCGCGCCTGACCAGTGATTCGCGGCGGCCGGGGGCGTTTGTGCAGCCACCGCGCTTTTTGTCTGCGACATCGTTGGCCGGCATGGCGCGCCACGCTAACCTTGCGCCCACAGGCCCCGCTCCCAACGCCCCGCACGCCCCATGCTCCGACTCGAGCTCGACCACCCTACCCTCGGCGTCGGCGTCGTACGCGCCGCCCCCGTCTCCAACGGCCCGTCGCCGGCGGCGCTGCTCGACCGCATCCGCGCGCACGAGGCAGCGCTCCGATCGGGCGCCACGGCCTTTCCGGAGCTGACCCGCGCCGCCGTGCGCGACGTGCTCCGCTTCGGCGGCTACAAGCCCACCGGGCGTGGCAAACCCGCCTCCGAGTACCTCCTCGGTGTCGCCACCGGCGACGGCATGCCGGCGATCAGCCTGCTCGTCGACCTCAACAACCTCGTCAGCCTCCGCACCGGCTTCCCGATCTCGATCTTCGACGCCGACCTGCTCGGCAGCGACGTCTCGATCCGCTTCGGCCGACCCGGTGAGAGCTATGTCTTCAACCAGGCCGGGCACGCCATGGACCTCGAGGGCCTCCCCGTCGTCTGCCGCGGCGATGAGCCGGTCGGCAACGCCGTCAAGGACTCGATGGCCTGCAAGGTCAATCCCGGCACGACCGCCGTCGTCGCCGTGGTCTACGGCACGACCCGGGCGGTCGAGGGCACCGTCTCGGCCGCCGCGCGGCTCTTCGCCGAGCTGCTCGGCGAGCTCGCCGGCGCCACCGCGGTCTCGGTCGAGACGCTGCCGTGATGGCCTCCGGCTCGCATCGAGTGGCCGCGCTGCTGGCGGTGGGGCTGTCGGTCTTCGGCTGTGCCGTCTCGCGCGAGGCGCGCGTGCCGGCGCGGGTGGTCCTCGGCGCGCCGGGTGCGTCGCCGGCCGAGCAACCCGATCCGGCGGCGTGCATGCCCGTGCCGCCGTCGCACCAGCAGATACCCGTGCCGCCGTCGCACCAGCCCGTGCCTGAGCCGGAGTTCGTCAGACCGGAGCCCGCCGCGACGCCCTTCGACCCGAGCAACCCGCACTCCTGCCGTGACCCGGCCGAATGTGTCCTGCATTGTCCTGCGATCGCCGGCTGCTGCGACTTTGCCTGCGGTTGCCGCAACGCCATCCGCCGCGACGCGGTCGCCGCGTGGACCGAGGCATACGCCCGGTCGTGCCAGCGACCGCCGTGCCCGGCCGTCGGCTGCTCGATGGAGCACCACCTCGGGGCCACCTGCGTCAACGGCTTCTGCCGCCCGATGTGACGCCCACGTTGACCCGCACCCGGCCCATTCGTAGGCGCGGCGGGCCGCACGCCGCGGCCACCAACCCCCGCTCCCCATGCGCTACAAGCTGCTTGGACGCTCCGGCGTCCGCGTCTCCGAGCTCTCCCTTGGCACCATGACCTTCGGCACCGAGTGGGGCTGGGGTTCAGACTACGAAGAGAGCCGCCGCGTCTTCGACCTCTACGCCAACGCCGGCGGCAACTTCATCGACACCGCCAACCGCTACACCGAGGGCACCAGCGAGCGCTGGTGCGGCGAGTTCATCGCCGCCGACCGCGAGCGCTTCGTGCTGGCGACCAAGTACACGCTCCACTGGCGCCGCAACGACCCGAACGCCGGCGGCAACCACCGCAAGAACCTCGTGCGATCGGTCGAGCAGAGCCTCAGCCGGCTCAAGACCGACTACATCGACCTGCTGTGGCTCCACGCCTGGGACTTCACCACGCAGGTCGACGAGGTCATGCGCGGCCTCGACGACCTCGTCCGCGCAGGCAAGGTCCACTACCTCGGCGTCTCCGACACGCCCGCCTGGATCGTCTCGCAGGCCAACACCCTCGCCGACTTCAGGGGCTGGGCTCCCTTCTCCGCGCTCCAGATCCAGTACAGCCTCATCGAGCGCACCCCTGAGCGCGACCTGCTCCCCATGGCCCGCGCCCTCGACCTGGCGATCACCCCGTGGGGCGTGCTCGGCTCGGGCGTGCTGTCGGGAAAGTTCAAGGCCGGCGACGGCGCCGACGTCGGAAGAGCGGCGCGCATGGCCGGACGCCTCAGCGACCGCAACCTGGCGATCGCCGCCACCGTCTCCGAGGTCGCCTCCGAGGTCGGTGCCACCGCCTCGCAGGTCGCCCTTGCGTGGGTCCGCCAGCAGCCCGGCGTCATGCTCCCGATCCTCGGAGCCCGCACCGAGGAGCAGCTTCGCGACAACCTCGGCGCCCTCGAGGTGAAGCTGAGCGACGCTCACCTGGCGCGGCTCCACGAGGTCAGCCGCATCGAGCTCGGCTTCCCGCATGAGTTCCTCGCGGCAGAGGGTGTGCGCGACACCATCTCGGGCGGCACCTGGAAGCAGGTCGACAACCACCGGCGAATCTAGCACCCGCCACGGGCCAGGCCCATCACCGGCGACGGCCCCGCGGCGGGTCACGGCGGGGATCGGGCGGCGGCTCACCGATCTGCTCGAACCATGCCTTCGGAGGTGCGAGGGCCGGTTCTGGAGGCGCCGGCGGAGGCGGAGGCGAGGCGACCGCGACCCGGCGCACCTGCTCGGGGGTGAGCAGCTGCTGCTTCAGGGTTGCCGGCGGAGGCAGCGCCACGGCAGTCCGCGACGGCTGCGTCGCCAGCGCTCTCGGCGTGTGGTCACGCGCGGTCTTGGACCCGTACTGTCGTGCTCGCGCAAACAGCTCGTCACCCACCCACGCGGCGTCGATCGAGGGGCGTGTGGCAGACGTGTGCTCGTCGTCGGGGTGTGACGCATCGCAGAAGGCCCGGTGCGGCCCGACGTAGGTCGAGAACGAATGGTTGGCGAAGCAGGGCCCGTCCTTCCAGACGCCGGCGCCGCCCCGCCGCAGCCTCACCGGCACCTCGAGCCGGGGCGAGCGACCGTCCACGCTGCGCCCCCGTTTCGAGGTCAACGCCATCCACGCCGACACGCCCACCGACACCTCGATGCAGACGAAGGGGCCGGCGC
>JBILLP010000071.1:0-9976 GCA_044376025.1 Bradymonadia bacterium | reverse complement strand
CGATCAAGGCGCTGTACGACAAGGTCAAGGGTAGCGCCGTGAACCCGGTCCTGCGCGAGGGCAACTCCGACCGCCGCGCCTCAAAGGCCGTCAAGGACTATGCCCGCAAGCACCCGCACAAGATGGGCGCCTGGTCGCCCGACTCGAAGTCTCACGTCTCGACCATGGGCGCCGGCGACTTCTTCCACAACGAGAAGTCCCTGACGCTCCCCGCGGCCACCAAGGCCCGCATCGAGTTCGTGGGCGCCGATGGCAGCGTCACCCTCCTCAAGGACGGCGTGTCGCTGCAGGCGGGCGAGATCCTCGACGCCACCCTGATGTCCAAGGCGGCGCTGCTCTCCTTCCTCGACGCGCAGGTCGCCGATGCCCGCGACAAGGGCGTGCTCTTCTCGCTCCACATGAAGGCGACGATGATGAAGGTCTCCGACCCGATCATCTTCGGCCACGCGGTCAAGGTCTTCTTCAAGGACCTCTTCGCGAAGCACGGTGCCACCTTCGCCCGGCTCGGCGTCGACGTGAACAACGGCTTCGGCGACCTGGTCGAGAAGATCCAGGCGCTGCCCGAGGCGGAGCGCACCGCGATCGAGGCCGACATCCAGGCGGTGTACGCCAGCGGCCCCGCCATCGCGATGGTCAACTCCGACAAGGGCATCACCAACTTGCACGTGCCGAGCGACGTCATCGTCGACGCGTCGATGCCGGCGATGCTTCGCGACTCCGGCAAGATGTGGAACGCCGCTGGCAAGCTGCAGGACACCAAGGCGGTGATCCCCGACAGCTCCTATGCCGGCATCTACCAGGCCGTCATCGACTTCTGCCGCGAGCACGGCGCCTTCGACCCCCGCACGATGGGCAGCGTGCCGAACGTCGGCCTGATGGCCCAGAAGGCCGAGGAGTACGGCTCGCACGACAAGACCTTCGAGCTCGCCGCGGCCGGCCGCGTGCGGGTCGTCGACGCCTCCGGCGCCACGCTCCTCGAGCACGCCGTCGAGGCTGGCGACATCTGGCGCGCCTGCCAGGTCAAGGACGCCCCGATCCGCGACTGGGTCAAGCTCGCCGTCACCCGCGCCCGGCTCACCGGCGCCATGGGCGTCTTCTGGCTCGACGAGCACCGCGCCCACGACGCCCAGCTCATCGCCAAGGTCAAGGCCTACCTCGCCGAGCACGACACCACCGGCCTCGAGTTCCGCATCCTCCCGCCGACCGAGGCCTGCCGGCTCAGCCTCCGGCGCATGAAGGACGGGCTCGACACGATCTCGATCACCGGCAACGTGCTGCGCGACTACCTCACCGATCTCTTCCCGATCCTCGAGCTCGGCACGAGCGCGAAGATGCTCTCGATCGTCCCGCTGATGGCCGGCGGCGGCATGTTCGAGACGGGCGCCGGCGGCTCCGCGCCCAAGCACGTGCAGCAGTTCCAGGAAGAGAACTACCTCCGCTGGGACTCGCTCGGTGAGTTCCTCGCGCTGGCCGTCTCGTTCGAGCACATCGCCGACCGCACCGGCCACGCCGGCGCCCGCGTGCTCGCCAAGACCCTCGACGAGGCCAACGCGCTCTACCTCGACAACGACAAGTCTCCCGCCCGCAGGGTCGGCCAGATCGACAACCGCGGCAGCCACTTCTACGTCGCCCTCTACTGGGCGCAGGCGCTCGCGGATCAGACCGATGACGCCGCGCTCCGCGAGAGGTTCGCCCCCGTCGCGGCCGCACTGACCGCCGCAGAGGCGCAGATCAACGCCGAGCTGATCGGCGCCCAGGGCCGGCCGGTTGACCTCGGTGGCTACTACCACCCCGACCCGGCCAAGGCCGCAGCGGCGTTGCGCCCGAGCCCCACGCTCAACGCGATCATCGACGGCCTCGCCAACGCCTAGCCAGCCACCACCTCGGGCACCACGCGCCCTCCGATGGGCGCTCCACGTTGACGGGCGCGCCGCGCCCATCGGGAGAGAACCGCCATGGCGGAGTTTTCGTACGAGAAGCCCTTTCCGCTCGCCGCGGACACTACCCGCTACCGCTTCCTCGGAGGCGACGGCGTGCGCGTCGAGTCGCTCGGTGAGCATGCCTTCCTGCGGGTCGACCCCGAGGTGCTGAGCAACCTCGCGCGCGAGGCGATGCACGACTGCTCGTTCTACCTTCGCTCGTCGCACCAGGAGCAGGTGGGGGCAATCCTCACCGACCCCGAGGCGACCGAGAACGACCGATTCGTCGCCAGGACCCTGCTCAAGAACTCCGTCATCGCGGCCCATGGGCAGCTCCCGATCTGCCAGGACACCGGCACCGCGATCGTCGTCGGCAAGAAGGGCCAGTTCGTGCTCACTGACGGCCACGACGAGAAGCACCTCTCCCACGGCATCTGGCGCACCTTCCAAGAAGACAACCTGCGCTACTCGCAGGTCGTGCCGCTGACGATGTACGACGAGAAGAACTCCGGCAACAACCTGCCGGCCCAGATCGACATCTACGCCGCGCCCGGCATGGCTTACGAGCTGCTCTTCCTGGCCAAGGGCGGCGGTTCGGCCAACAAGACCTACCTCTTTCAGCAGACCAAGGCGCTGCTGAACCCCACGAGCCTCGAGGCCTTCCTTGTCGAGAAGATGAAGACCCTCGGCACCGCCGCCTGCCCCCCCTACCATGTCGCCTTCGTCATCGGCGGCACGAGCGCCGAGGCCACCCTCAAGGTCGTCAAGCTCGCGAGCGCCAAGGAGCTCGACAACCTGCCCACCACAGGGTCGATGGGCGGGCGCGCCTTTCGCGACGTCGAGCTCGAGCAGCGGCTCCTCAAGGCCGCCTGGAGCACCGGCATCGGCGCGCAGTTCGGCGGCAAGTTCTTTGCCCACGACGTCCGCGTCATCCGCCTTCCGCGCCACGGCGCCTCGTGCCCCGTCGGCATGGGCGTGTCGTGCTCCGCCGATCGCAACATCAAGGCCCGCATCGACGAGCGCGGTGTGTGGCTCGAGGAGATGGAGCACCACCCGGAGCGCTTCCTGCTCGAGGCGGAGTCCGTCACGCGCGACTGTGTGCACATCGACCTCAACCAGCCGATGGACGCCATCCGCGCGGAGCTCTCGAGGCACCCCGTCAAGACGCGCGTCTCGCTCACCGGCACCATGGTCGTCGCGCGCGACATCGCCCACGCCAAGCTCAAGGAGCGCGTCGACCGCGGCGAGCCGCTGCCCGACTACTTCAGGAACCACCCCGTCTACTACGCCGGCCCGGCGAAGACACCCAAGGGCATGGCGTCGGGCTCCTTCGGCCCGACCACGGCGGAGCGCATGGACCCCTACGTCGACCTCTTCCAGGCGCAGGGCTGCTCGCTCGTGATGCTCGCCAAGGGCAACCGCTCGCAGGCGGTCACCGACGCCTGCCGCAAGCACGGCGGCTTCTACCTCGGGAGCATCGGCGGGCCGGCCGCAATCCTCGCCGCGGAGAGCATCCGCAAGGTCGAGGTGCTCGACTACGCGGAGCTCGGCATGGAGGCCGTCTGGCGCATCGAGGTCGAGGACTTCCCGGCGTTCATCCTCGTCGATGACAAGGGCAACGACTTCTTCAAGCAGCTCTGAGCCCCGCCCGGTGACGCTGCTCCGAGGCTTCGCGCCGCTGGTGGGCGAGACACCCCACACGCTGATCCTGGGCTCGATGCCCGGGGCTGCCTCGCTCGCCGCCGCGCAGTACTACGCCCACCCGCGCAACGCCTTCTGGAGCATCGTCGCGGGGCTGACCGGCGTGCAGGCCGCCGCGCCCTACGACGAGCGTGTGGCCGGGCTGACGGCCTCCGGCTTCGCGCTCTGGGACGTGCTCGGCGCCTGCGAGCGGCCGACCAGCCTCGACAGTGACATCGTTGCCGGATCGATGATGCCCAACCCGGTCGCAGCGCTGCTGGCCGAACACCCGGGCATCGCGCTCGTGGCCTGCAACGGCAGCGCCGCCTTCTCGCTCTACCGGCGCTTCGTCGCTCCGACCCTGCCGGCCGACCGCGAGGCACCCCGGGTGCTCCGGCTGCCCTCGACCAGCCCGGCACACGCCGCCCGGTCGGTCGCCGACAAGCGAGCAGCCTGGGTAGAAGCGCTTCGCAGCCGCTGAACCGGGGCGGTCACTCGGAGCAGCGGCCCCGCGAGGCCGGCGCGCTCACCATGTCGCCGAGAAGCGTGCCGTCGCAGTCCGCGAAGCCGGCCTTCCACGAGTCGAACCCGGCCGAAAGCCGGAGCGCGCAGGCCCCGTTGATGGGCGTGTCGAACACCACCAGCAGGTCGCGGGTGAAGGCGTGGTGGCCGTAGACCGTGGCAATCCGGTCGTAGCCAGAGACCTCGACGGCCTGCCCGCCCACGGTGCCCGACACCCGGATCGGCGCCGCGAAGCCGAGCCCGGGCGACGACGCCCAAGTGTACTCGTCGACCCGCAGGTCACCGATGCCCTCGAACGACACGTTGGTGCAGGAGTTGGCGGCGAGGTTGCAGGGTACCCACAGCCGCTCGTTGTCGAGCGTCAGCGTCAGGGTGCTGTTGTGCAGCGCCTGGGGGGCCGCGGTGAGCGTGGTGCTGCTGCTCTGGTAGGGCCGCCCGACCTGGAGCTGGAGCAACGAGCCACCAAAGCCCAGCACCGCGCGGACGTACTCTCCCGGCTCGATGCCGATGCCCGCCTCGACCGACTCGACCGAGATCTCGCTGGCCGGACCGATGACCACACCCTCGTGGGCGCCCTCTGCGACGCACATCGGCAGTCGCAGCGGCTCGCGCGCGCTCGAGGTCGGCAGCGCGTAGGTGCCGGGCGCGACGTCGATCACGCTCCGCTCCGCGATCTGCTCGCGCAGCGACCGGAGCGCGGTCTGACCCTCGGTCTCGCCCTCGGCGCCGAGCATCTGCCGGGCGGGGAAGGCGCAGAGCCTGACACCCGGCTCAACGGTGATCGAGGCCGCCCACACCGCCGCATTGCCGATGTACTCGCCGGGCTCGCACGCCGCGGGCTCTCCCGTGTCCTCGCCGGTGTCGTCGCCGGAGTCGGTGGCGGCGTCCTCGGCGGTATCGTCGCCGGTATCGGTGGCGGTATCGTCGCCGGTATCGGTGGCGGTATCGTCGCCGGTATCGGTGGCGGTGTCGTCGCCGGAGTCGGTGGTGGTGTCGTCGCCGGAGTCGGTGGTGGTGTCGTCGCCGGAGTCGGTGGTGGTGTCATCGCCGGTATCGGCCCCCGTGTCGGTCGCGTCTTCGTCGTTGCCACCGCATGCGGCGAGCCAGAGGAGCGACATCAACGGGAGCAGGGCGGTCGTGTTGCGGCGAGGGCCGGTGGGCGGTGTCTTCATGGCAGCTCTCCGAGGTAGGGGCGGGCCTGCTTGACCAGTGTGGTGCCCTCGGCGGTGACGTCGACCTCGACGTCGAGCCGGAGCGGGTTGAGGTGCGGGTAGACCTGCCCGGCGAAGTGGTCGTGCAGGGTGAAGAGGAGCGAGGCGAGCTCGACACGCTGTGCGTCGCTCCAGAGGTCGGCATCGGGCGACTCGCTCGACCGGGCGACGACCTCGAAGTCACGCGCCACCTGGCCGTCGCGCACAAAGACCATCTCCTCGGGCCGCGCACCCGGGATCACCGGACGAACGACACCGATCTCCCCGCGCTGCGTGACAATCCGGTACTGCCCGGTGTCGCCGCCGGCGTGCGCGAGGTTGGTCAGCGCCACCGACTCAGCCTGCTCCCCGAACAGCGTGGGGATGACGGCCACCCCCATGTAGACGTCGCGGTGGTCGATGCCGTAGTAGTCTCGCTCATCGAAGGCCCTGAGGTTCCAAAGGCTCCGCCACACCTTCCGGAGCGCGTCGGCCGCAGGCTTCTCCTCGGTCAGGTCCTCGACGGCATCATCGATCAGGTCCGCGAGCCAGGCGCGATCCGGGTGCTCCTCGAGCTCGGAGCGCCAGGCTGCGATGCGCGCCTCAAGCTCGGCACGCTGCGATGCGGCGAGGCAGCGCGACGGGCCCGCGTCGTCGCCGTCGAGGTCGTCGCCGAGGCACCCGGTCTTCGAGTCGTAGAGCCCCGCGCCGCTGAAGGCCTCGAGGTCTTCGGCGTTGGTGCTGCTCCGGAAGCGCAGATAGGTGGTGTCGGCGGCATCGCCCCACACGGCGAGGGCGGCGGCCCTTACGGCCTCGAGGGTGCCGGCCGGGAGCGGAGCCCTCGTGATGCGCGACCGGAGCGCGTCGAGCCGGGCCCGCCGCCACACCCGGTCCGTGCGCACGCGGGGGTCTGCGAGCAGCGCGTCGCGCTCTGCCGTGAGCGAGGGCGCCGCCATGTGGGTCGCGTACGACGAGAACGGGATCGCAAAGCCGTCGGGCCGGTTGGGTGGGCGGAGCGCGACGAGGATCTCGCCGAGGTTGGCGGCCTTGACCCCGAACGCGGAGGCGTCGCCATGGCGCAGCACCCCGAGCGTCCGGTGCGCCGTGACGCGGAGGTCAGCGGGAGGCACGGTCAGTGGCGGCTGCTGCCGCGCCCAGAACGCCTCCGCCTCGGCGAGCTCCGCCCGCTCGAGCGTCACCGACCCCGACGCATCGACGACCAGGTGCGCCAGCACACCCGTGAGCGCCTCGACCGAGGCAGCCTCCCGCCACGTCGACCAGCGCAGGTTGGGCAGCCGCTTCTCGCGCAGTCGCAGGTTGAGGTGGGAGCCGAAGCTCTGCGGGAACGACGTCACGACGCCCGACACGAGCCCGATGTCGTCGCTGGCCGCCTCCATGAAGAGGATGTCACGCGGGCCGTAGTCGTCGGGCGTCACGCCAGGCGGTACCAGGTTGACATACCCGTAGCCCTCGCCCGCGGAGTAGACCTCGACCGCGTCGACCGAGAGCGCGGAGCGGGCCATCACCGTGACGCCGGCCGCCGCGAGTGCGTCCCGGTTGTCGAGCAGCCATGACTCCTGCGCCGGGTCGACGCCGACGAGCACGAGGTCGCTCGGGACGACATCGACACAGCCCGCGAGCCGCGTGTCGTAGTCAGCCCACGCGGCGACCGTGTCGGGCGCCTCGCTCGACGCCACCGACAGCGTGTAGGCCATGACGCCGACATCGCCGGCCGGGTGCTGGGCCGCACCGAACCAGTAGAGGCTCCCGGGCATGAAGCGGCGGGCGTCGCGCCGCGCGGTGTCAGAGGCGTAGTCCTGGGGCGAGTAGGTGCCCATGCCCGGCAGCGACCGCAGGAACTGGATGTGGAACGGGTAGAGCACGCTGTCCGAGAAGGCGCAGTCGTGGGCGTCGAGCGGCCCGGGCAGCGCGCCGGCGGTGTCGCGCGCCAAGAACTTCACCTCGTGCTCGGGGGTCGCGAAGGCGTCGAACTCCGCGCGCGAGGTGAGCCGCGGTCGCCAGGTCACCGTGGGCGGGGTGTCACCATGGGCGTCGGCGTCGTCGTCGGCCGTGTCAGCCCCGGTGTCCGAGGAGCCATCGGCCGACGTATCGTCATCGGTGCCCGTGTCGGGCGAAGCGCCGCCCTCGGCCCCGCCGTGGCAGCCAACCCACGCCACGACGAGCAGGCACAAGCACCCCACCTGCCAAGTACGCTCCCATCGAAGTCCGCTCATCCGCGCGCATCCTGCCGACCAGGGTGCAGGCTAGCACATCGCTGGATTCGATGCCACAGCCGGTGCGGGGACGAGCCGGCACTCAGTTCGCGATGATGTTGAGCTGGAAGCTGCCCGAACTCGACCCGTATCCCCCAACCGAGAAGTAGAAGACCTGCCCCGGCGTCGCGCTGAAGGTGATCAGCGACCGCGACCCCTCGCCGCCGTCATCGTTGCACGTCAGCTCCCGGCCGCAACCGTCGCCGAGCAGCAGCAGCAGCGTGTCGAAGCTCGAGCCGTCGGTCGAGACCGTGTAGCTGCCTCCGCTGGGTGCACTCCACCTGAAGAGCGCGTCGCCCGAGGCCGACGTGCTCGAGTTGCACGAGCCGCGGAAGAGGTTCGGGAGCCCGACGGTCGTGCCGGCGGCCACGGCGGTCCCGGTCACATCGCCGAGGTCGGTCGACGGAGCGGGGCTGGGGCAGGCGCAGACGCCGGTCCCGCCGCCGTTGCCGGGGTCGAAGGGGCAGGTATCCGTGCAGTTGGGAACCAGGTCGCCGTCGCTGTCGATGTCGGCGACGCCGCAGCCGCAGATGCCGGGCTCCAGCTTCGTCGGGTCGTTGTCGCACGACTCGAAGCAGTTCAGGGTCCCGTCGCCGTCGCTGTCGGCGTCGGACACTCCGCAGCCGCAGATACCGGGCTCCGTCTTGCCCCCGTCGAGCGGGCAGGCATCGGGCTGGATGTTCAGGGTGAAGATCCCCGAGGCTTGGCTGAATCCGTCGACGATGAGGTAGATGACCTCGCCCTGCGTGACATCGAAGACCAGCTCCGCATCGCCGAACACCGCGCCCCCCTCGTCGTCGCAGTCGATCTCGGTGCCGCAGAGGTCGGCGTGTCGCATCAACAGGGTGTCGAAGGCCGACCCCGCGGTGTTGGCGCTCCACGTGCCGCTCATGGGCGCGATCCACCTGAAGGTGACGTCGGGGGCGGCCGACGTGGCCGAGTTGCAGCTGCCGTTGTACCGGTTTGTCAACGCGGTCGTGTTCAGCGACGCTACCGCGAGGCCCGTGGCGCTGCCGAGGTCGATGAACGAGTCGGGCAGGGCACACGCGCAGACACCTCCGCTCGAGGCTCCATCGACGGGGTCGCGCGGGCAGGGATCAAGGCAGTCGTCGGCCCCGTCGCCGTCGGAGTCGATGTCGGCGACCCCACAGCCGCAGGTACCGGGCTCAAGCTTGGCCGGGTCGAAGTCGCACACCTCGTTGCAGTTGGCCGCGCCGTCGCCATCGGAGTCGGAGTCGGCGACCCCGCAGCCGCAGACGCCGGGCTCGAGCTTGTCGAGGTCGGCCGGGCAGAGGTCCCGGTCGATGTTCAACACGTACGGGCCGACCGCCGTGCCGTAGCCGGTCACCACGATCACGAAGCGCTCACCCGCGACCGCATCAACAACGAGCTGCGATGCGCCCGTCGTGATCCCGCCCTGGTCGTCGCAGTCGAGCTCGCTCCCGCAGCGGTCGGTGTGGACCATCAGCACGGTATCGAGCGCGGAGTTGTCGGTGTTGATCGACCACGTGCCAGCCGACGGCGCGCTCCACTCGAAGATCGCGTCACCAGCGCTGCTGGTCGAGCTGTTGCAACTGCCGCGATACCGGTCAGGCGCCCCGACGAGCGTGCCTGCTGCCACGGAGTCGCCCGTGGCGGAGCCGAGGTCGATGACGGTGTCCGGGTTGTCGCACGTGCACACGCCGCCGTTGCCGGCACCATCGAGTGGGTCGAGCGGGCAGACGTCGACGCAGTCGAGCGTCCCGTCGTTGTCGGAGTCGACCTCTGCCACGCCGCAGCCGCAGATTCCGGGCTCCGTCTTGAGCGGGTCGTTGTCGCACGTCTCAAGGCAGTTCAGTGTCCCGTCGAGGTCAGCGTCGTCGTCGGCAACGCCGCAACCGCAGACGCCCGGTACGACCTTGGCGGAGTCAGAGGGGCAGAGGTCCTGGTTCACGTTCAGCACCCAGCTCCCCTCGCGCGCGGCGTAGCCGCCGATGACCAGCCACACCCGGGTGCCCTCCGTGAGCGAGAGGGTCTCCGACGACGCGGAGCCCGCCCCGCTGTCATCGTCACAGGCCAGCTCTGTCCCGCAGGCGTCGCTGTGGATGACCAGGACCGTGTCGAGGGCGGAGCCGTCGGTCGAGAACGCAAACGCGCCCGTACTTGGCGCCGTCCAGACGAACATCGCGTCTCCAGATGTACTGGACGGCGTGTTGCAACGACCGACGTAGCGGTTGGGCGCGCCGATCGTGGAGCCGGACCGGATGGCGTTACCGAGTGCGCTGCCGAGCCCGACGACGTCGTCGGGAATGCGGCAGCCGCAGATGGTCTCGGAGACCAGTTCCGCGTCGTCGGGACAGGCGTCGAGGCAGTCGGCGGTGAGGTCGCCGTCGGAGTCGTCGTCGGGGACGCC
>JBILLP010000070.1:0-10028 GCA_044376025.1 Bradymonadia bacterium | reverse complement strand
GGCCAGCGCGTTCGGCAACCTCGACGGCGACGGCACCTACTCGACGTTCGTCCGCACCGGCGGCATCGTGGACATGGAAGTCAAGGGCGGCGCCGGCCTCTACATCGATCGCGAGATCGAGTAATCCCGGCGACGGATCAGTTCGGTCACCCCGGACGGTCGGCGATGGTCGCCGGCCGTTCGGCGTTTTTGGGCCGTCGACACGACCGAAGGCCGCCTCTGGGCTGCTGGGTGCGCGCGGTCGGCAGGGGCGAGCTCCCCGGCTGCGGCTCCTCGAATCACGGACTCCGCCGGACCCGCCGCAGATTGTCGCTGTCGGATGAGTGAGCGCCGGAATTTGTCACAGCCGCGTCCGGGTTACGGGCTGCAGTGGTCGCTGCAGCAGTGCCCCGCAGCGGGAACCTGGCTGCACGAAGGCTGGTGGAGCGGCCGCAGGTCGAGCAACCATGCGGTCAGCCGCAACTCGCTTCGGTGGGTTCAGCGACGACTCGGCCTCGATCTTCTGATTTGGCAAGCTTCGTGCAGAGGTGGTCACTTAGATCGGGTGGTCCGGTCGACTCAGGTAGAGTAGGAGAGTAGAGATGAACACGCTTCGTAACCGCAAGGGCTTCACCCTCATCGAGCTCATGATCGTCGTGGCGATCCTGGGCATCCTCGCCGCCGTGGCGATCCCGGCGTTCCTCAAGTACATCAAGCGCTCGAAGACGACCGAGGCGACGATGAACGTGCGCAAGCTGTTCGACGCGTCGGCGACCTACTTCGCGTCGGAGCACGCGACGGCGACCGGTGCCATCCTCGCGGCGCAGTTCCCGACGTCGACGGCGGCCCTCCCGGCCACCTCCGCGATCGGCGACTCCAAGACGCTGACGGCCCCCTCGTCGTGGGACGCGGTCCCGACCTGGGTTTCGCTTCAGTTCTCGGTCAGCGACCCGTCGTACTTCTCGTACCAGTACGACTCGAACGGCTCGCTCACGAACGACTCGAAGTTCACGGCCAGCGCGTTCGGCAACCTCGACGGCGACGGCACCTACTCGACGTTCGTCCGCACCGGCGGCATCGTGGACATGGAAGTCAAGGGCGGCGCCGGCCTCTACATCGATCGCGAGATCGAGTAATCCGGTCGCGGGCCTCGCTGCCCGCGTAGGTCCCAGGGGTCGACTTCGTCGGCCCCTGTTCCGTTTTTGCCCGCGCACATGGAGCCTGCCGCACCCGCAGGGCGTCGCCATGCGCGGGGGCTGCGCGCCGGTCCATCCTTGGCTACACGCACCTACATCGGTGACGCGAATTGTCGCCAAGGGGCCCTTCGCCGCACGAATCGTCACCAGCCGGCCCACGCGATGCCCGCAGTCGCCGGGCGAAAGGCGCGAAGTTCTCGGGATTTTGAGGACTTGGCTGGAGAGGTAAGCTGGATCGGCACGTTGGCCCGAAACGTGCTTCCTTCATTGTCAGCGCTGTCGGAACTCACCTGTGGTTCCGCTCCCCGACACAGAGAGGAATCCATGAAGGTTCTCAATCGCAAAGGCTTCACCCTCATCGAGCTCATGATCGTCGTGGCCATCCTCGGCGTGCTCGCCGCGGTCGCCATCCCGGCCTTCCTCAAGTACATCAAGCGCTCGAAGACGACCGAGGCGACGATGAACGTGCGAAAGCTGTTCGACGCCTCCGTGACCTACTTCTCCGCTGAGCACGCGACGTCAGCTGGCTCGATCCTCGCAGCCCGCTTCCCGACGACGGCGGTCGCGCTGCCCACCATCGCGGCCATCGGCGACCAGAAGATCCTCACGCCCCCCGCATCGTGGGATGCGGTCCCGACCTGGGTCTCGCTCTCCTTCTCGGTCAGCGACCCGTCGTACTTCGCCTACCAGTACGACGCCAACGGCTCGACGACGAACAACGCCAAGTTCACCGCCTCGGCCTTCGGCAACCTTGATGGCGACGGCACCTACTCCACCTTCGTCCGCATCGGCTCGGTCGATGCCATGGAGATCAAGGGTGGCGCCGGTCTCTACATCGATCGAGAGATCGAGTAATCGCGTTGCTCCAGGGGGGGCCGGTCTGAGGATCGGCCCTTTTCGTTTTTGCCCCGTCCGCCCTCCCGGGTCGCCCCCTGCCAGCCAGTTGTCCGCGCGGGCTCGACGGGATACGACGCCTCTCCGCAACCCTCCGGTGCCGGTTCATGTCGCGCCCACACGTGTCAGCAGTGACCCTGTACGAACTCCTCGTGGGTTTCGCTGCGCTCTCGCTGGCCGTGGCAACGCTCTGGTTCCGGCTTGATGCCTCCCTGCTCCGCCAGGCTGAGCCGGTCCCTGCGCGCGCGGTCCTCGATCCGCAGATGCCGTCGCCGGTGGCACTTCGGCTTGCGTCGCTGGGCCATCACGAAGCGATGGCCGACCTCCTCTGGCTCGAGGCGCTGAGCAGGTTCGGCGAGACCTACGGGCTCTCGCGTGACCCGCGCTGGATGGACGCCAACATCGAGTCAATCCTCGCCGTCGACCCCCGCTTCAGGGTCGTCTACGAGTGGGCCGGTACCGTCGTCATGTACGGGTCTGTCATCAACCGCGACTCCGTCGCGCTCTCGACCCGGTACCTCGAGCGCGGCCTCGAGAGGTTCCCCGATGACGCGAGCCTGCTCTCGATGGCAGCAGTCAACTACCTCTTCGAGATGAAGCCCATCAGCCCCGAAGAGGCGGCCAGGTTCAAGCAGCGGGGCGGCGAGCTCCTCATCCGGGCGGCCGCGACCCCCTTCGCCTCACCCACCATCCGGCTCGCCGCCGCCACGGCCGCGCGCCGCAGCGGCTCGCTCGAGCTTGGCATGGAGACACTCCGGCATTCGATCGTCGCCGACCTGCCGCGGGCAGAGGTCGCATCCCTGCGATTCCAGATCGGGTCCATCACCCGAGGGGCCGACACCGAGGAGATGCTGAGGCGCCGAGGAGTGCTGAACCTCATGGCCCAGGACCCCCGCTGGGGCGCCATGCGCATCGACACGGCCGCGATCCTGCATCCCGAGCCACTCTACCTGTTCGAACCCGTCGAACTCACCCCCGCTCCCGGCGCGATGTTCCGATGAACGCACTCCCTGTCGCCCTCATCACCGGCGGTGCCGGCTTCATCGGCAGCACGCTCGCCCAGCGGCTTGTGAACACCCATCGAGTGCGCCTGCTCGACTCGATGCATCGGAACGCACTCGAGGGCACCGGGCTCGACACGCACCCGAACGTCGAGCTCGTGCGCGGCGATGTCTGCGACCGCGAGACGGTGCGCGCGGCGATGCGCGATGCGGAGTCGGTATACCACCTCGCCTCGATCGCCGGGGTCGGCACCGTGCTGCACCACCCGGTGCGCACGATGCGTGTCGCGATCCAGGGCACCTTCGAGGTCTTCGATGCCGCGGTCGCCATGCCGAGGCCACCGCGGCTGGTCGCCTTCTCGACCTCGGAGGTGTACGGGCGACAGGCGCGTCAGGTCAGGGAGAGTGACGACACGCCGGTCGGTCCCGTGTCGCAGAGCCGCTGGACGTACGCCTCCGCCAAGCTCGCCGTGGAGCACCTCGCGCACGCCTTCGGACGGGAGTTCGGCCTCGAGGTGGCGACCATCCGGCCCTTCAATGTCTACGGTCCACGGCAGGTCGGCGAGGGCGCAATCCACAACTTCGTCAAGCGCGCGATCGCCGGTGAGCCACTCGTCGTCTACAATGACGGCGCGCAGATCCGGTCGTGGGCCTACGTCGACGACGTCGTCGACGGGACCATCGCCGCGATGAGCCGCGACGGGGCGCGTGGGCAGGCCTTCAACCTCGGCAATCCCGACGCCTCGATCAGCGTCAGGGACCTCGCCGCGCTCGTGATCGAGGTCGTCCGCGGGCCCTCGACCATCGTGATGGAGCCCCGGGCCTATCCCGACGTCGAGGAGCGGATCCCCAACATCGAGCAGGCCCGATCGCTCCTGGGGTTCGCCCCCCGCGTCGGCCTGCGCGAGGGCATCGAGCGCACGGTCGCCTGGTACCGGAGCGCGTCACGATGATCCGGCTCTCGCACCCGGAGTTCGATCGCGACGACCTCAACCGGCTCGAGGAGGTGCTCCGGACAGGCATGTTCATCCAGGGCGCGCATGTGGCGGAGACCGAGCGTCTGGCCACGGAGTTCCTGGGCGTGGAGTGCATCGCCTGCTCGAGCGGGACAGCGGCGCTGCACCTGGCGATGATGGCGCTCGACCTGCAGGCCGGCGACGAGGTCATCGTGCCGGCCTTCACCTGGCCGTCGACCGCGCATGTGGTCGTGCAGGCGGGCGGCGTGCCCGTCTTCGTCGACGTCGACCCCGAGACCTTCGCGCTGCGCGTCGAGGATGTCGTCGCGCTGCTCACCAGCCGGACCCGCGCGGTGATCCCGGTCCACCTCTTCGGGGCGCCGGCGCCCGCGGTCGAGCTCGCGAAGGAACTCGAGCGCCGCGCACCGGGCGTGAAGCTGGTCGAGGACGCGGCCTGCGCCATCGGGACCCGCGACCAGGGCAGACTCGCGGGCACCATCGGCTGGCTCGGCTGCATCAGCCTGCATCCACGCAAGATCATCACGACCGGCGAGGGCGGCCTCGTCGTCTGCGGAGACCCCGCCCTCGCGCGCCGGCTCAAGCGGCTGAGGAACCACGGCATGGAGCCGGCCGACGGCGTGATGACCTTTCTCGACGCGGGCCTGAACTACCGCCTGACCGAGCTCGGCGGCGCACTCGGCGTCGGGCAGATGCGGCGACTTCCCGCCATCCTCGCGCGCCGGGCTGAACTCGGCCGCTACTACCTGTCGCGGCTCGCCGAGGTTCCGGGCATCGAGGTCCCGACCGCCTGGAGCGATCCGGGGGCCGTCTTCCAGGCCTTCGTGGTGCGCTGGACCGGCGCGGCGCCCCGGGCCGAGCTCCTCGCTTCGCTCCGCGGGCTCGGCATCGAGTGCACCATCGGCACCTACAGCTGCGTCGAGCAGCCCTACTACCGTGAGGGGTGGGGAACCGACCCCTCGCGCTTCGCCGGGGCAACGAGGCTCGCGCGCCAGGCGGTCTCGCTTCCACTGCATCCGGGCATGGGCGAGCACGACGTCGATACGGTGGTCGCAGCACTCCGGACCCTGACACCCCAGCTCGCGACGAGGGCCACGGCATGAGCGCGCCTCCACAGGATGAGACCGTGATCGCCATCGAGGGTCTGGCCAAGACCTTCAGGATCGGCTTCTTCAGGAAGCGTGTCGAGGCGGTCCGGCACGTCACCTTCGATGTCCGCCGCGGAGAGGTCTTCGGCCTCGTCGGGCCCAACGGCGCCGGCAAGACGACGACCCTCAAGATGCTGCTCGGGCTGATCCGGCCTGACGCCGGTACCGCGACCATCCACGGGATCCCGGCCCAGCAGGCCCGCTCTCGAGCCCGCGTTGGCTTCTTGCCTGAGACGCCGCACTTCTACGACTACCTCAAGGCTCCCGAGCTGCTGCGCTACTTTGCGGAGCTCTACCGCATGGATCCGGTCGTCGCGCGCCGGAGGATCCCGATGCTCCTCGAGCTCGTGGGCCTGCAGGACGCCGGCGACAAGCAGCTCCGCAAGTTCTCCAAGGGCATGCTGCAGAGGGTCGGGCTCGCGCAGGCGCTGCTCCCTGACTCAGACCTCGTCATCCTCGATGAGCCGCAGTCGGGGCTGGACCCGCTCGGCCGGCGCGATGTGCGCAGGATCATCGAGTCGCTTCGCGACGAGGGGAAGACCATCCTGTTCTCGAGCCACATCCTCCCCGACGTCGAGCAGATCTGCGACCGGGTCGCGATCATGGCGGGCGGCGAGGTTCGCAAGGTCGGGCGCGTCGACGAGCTCGTCGACTTCAGGATCCGCGACATCGAGGTCGTCCTGGTGTCCGATGCCGCCTGCGCGGAGCAGCTCGCCACGTGGGCACAGCGACGCATCCCCGAGCCCGCCGGCACCGTCCGGTACGTGCTCGGTCCCGACGCCGACCTCGACGGCTTCGTCAGGGCCGCCCATGCGGGAGGCGCTCAGCTCGTCTCGGTCACGCGCCACCGGGAGCGACTCGAGGACGTCTTCGTGGCGGCGGCCACAGCAGGAGGAGCGCCGTGAGGGTCATCGTCGCCATCGCCCACTACACCTTCCGCGAGGCCGTCCGGAACAAGATCCTCTACTCGATCCTGTTCTTCGCGATTGTGCTGATCGGGCTCGCGGTCACGCTGGGCAACGCGTCGGTGAACCAGGACCGGCGCTTCCTCTCCGACATCGGGCTCTTCTCGCTCAACCTGTTCAGCGACCTGATCGCGATGTTCCTCGGCATCACGATGGTCTTCCAGGAGATCGAGAAGAAGACGGTCTACAACCTGCTCTCGAAGCCGATCGACCGCTCCGCCTACTACTTTGGCAAGTTCGCGGGGATCGCCTTCACGCTGCTGGTGCAGATCGTCTTCATGGCGGCGGTGCTGACAGCCGTGATGGCCTTTCGAGGTCACGAGATCACCGCGACGCTGCTTTACTCCTACTGGCTGCTCTGGGTGGAGTCGCTGATCATCGCCGCGTTCGCGCTGCTCTTCGGCGCCTTCTCGACGCCCTACGTCTCCGGGTTCATCACGCTGGGCTTCTGGCTGTCGGGCCGCCTGCTGCAGGAGGTCATCGGCTTCTTGAACCGCTCGAACCCCTTGAATTCGGACGCGACCGGACTCGAACGCCTGGTGCTGGGTTTCTCGGAGGGGTTCATGCGGCTGGTCGTGCAGGTCGCCCCCGACTTGTCGCTGTTCACACTGTCGACCCAGATGACCTACGGGTTCCCGGTTGACCCCGGTTACGTGGTCTCTGCAACGCTGTACGGGCTCAGCTACGCTGCGGTCGCTCTGCTGACCGGCCTGCTGATCTTCAGGCGCCGCGACTTCATCTGAGGCCATGGAGCACCCCGACCCAAAGCCATCGACCCCATGGATGAGGTCAGCACTCGTGGCGTGCGTCGTCCTGCTTGCGGCGCTGCTGGTCATCTCGGCACGGGCAGCGACCGGCTGTCGGCGCGACCTCGCCCTGGCGCGCGGCTTCGTCTCTGCTGCCGACGAGGCTGCGACCATCGTGGCGGCGCGCCATGCGGCCTCGTGGTACCTGCCCGGTGATCGGTGCACCGCCGAAGCGCTCGACCTGCTCGAGCAGACGGGGCGGTCGGCCGAGCAGCAGGGGCGCCCTGGCGATGCGCTCGAGGCCTACCGGGCCGCACGCACCGCGATCATGCTGACCCGGGGGCTCTGGGTGCCCCATCGCGAACGGCTGGACGGGCTCCATGCGTCGATCGCGCGGCTGATGGCTGCCACCCGCGACCCGGCGAACCCGGCCGAGTCGGAGCAGGCCGCGGCAGCGCGCTTCAGGGCTCAGCTCGACGGCTACGAGTCGAGGAGACCTCGCCCCTGGTTGGGACTTCTCGGCAGCCTGTCCTTTGTCGGCTGGATCGCGGCGATGTTCAGGCTCGCCTGGACCGGCCTCACGCCCGACGGGCGGCTCGTCGGGCCGCGGGTCTGGTTGTGGGGCGGGGTGTCGGTGGCTGCCTTTGTGACCTGGCTGCTGGCGGTGCGCCATGCGTGACGCCGCGCGCACCGGCGCTCAGGTCGAGGCCGGATCGGTCACGACCGCCGGCGCCAACTCGCTGCCCTACGTGCTCGCAGGCGCGGTGGCGGCGATCTACCTCGTGACGGCTGCCACGACGATCCTCGGCGGCGACTCTGCGGAGTTTGCGCTGGTCGGCACGCACGGAGGCATCCCCCATCCGCCCGGCTACCCGGCCTACGTGCTCTGGCTGCGGCTGTTCTCGTGGCTGCCGGGGACGACTCCTGCCCACGTCGTGTCGCTTGCCACCGCGCTGCTCGGCATCCTCGCGGTCGACCGGCTGCGGGCGGCCTCGATGGCGTGGGGGGCGTCGCCGGTCGCGGCGTCGGTCGCGGCTGCGATGTTTGCGATGGCACCGCTGGCCTGGACACTCTCGACCTCGCCCGAGGTGTTCGCGCTGAATGCCCTGATGGCCGCCCTGGTGGTCTGGCTTTCGGGGCCTTTCGCGGCTGTCCGGGGGGTCTGGCGAGGGCTGGCACTCGGCGTGGTGGGCGGGCTGGCGCTTGCCAACCACCACACCATCGTGCTGCTCGCACCGGTCGGGCTCCACGGCCTCTGGCTGGCATGCCGCGAGTCGAGGCGACCGATCCTGATCCTTGCGGCAGCCGCCACCGGAGCGGTCTCGGGGCTGCTTCCCTACCTCTACCTCCTGGTGGTCGGTCGTGCCGGCGGTGTCGCCGGCTCATGGAGCTGGGGTGAGCTGGTCAGCCTCGGCGATCTGCTCCACCACGTCCTGCGACGGGACTACGGCACCACCTCGCTCGGCATCCGCGATGATGGCGTCTCGCCCTGGACGAACATCGCCGCGCTGCTGCTGAACCTGCTCTACCAGACCCGCTGGCTCGGCTCCTTCGCGGCCTTGCTGGCGGCGCTCTGGCTGCTCTCCGCCCGCCGCCGCGAGCTCGATCTGCCGGGGCGCTGGAGCACACTCGCCCTGGCGTCCTCGTTCGTGCTCGCCGGCCCGGTCTTCGCCTCGCTGATGAACCTGTCGCCCGAGGGCCTCTCGTTCCAGGTCATCGAGCGCTTTCACCTGCTCCCGCTGCTCCTCGTCTCGGTGTTCGCTGCACTCGGCCTCGAGCTGGTGTTGCGGGCCTTCCCGCTCCGGCCCGAGCTGCACCTGGGGCTGCTCTCCGCGATCCTCTGCATCGGCGCCGCGCTCGGGCTCAACTCCCTCAAGGAGCACCACCGCCCTGACGTCGATGCCTACCTCGAGAACATCGCACGCACGGTTCCTCCGGGGGCCGTCATCATGGGGACCGGCGACCACCGGCTGTTCGGCATGGCCTACCTTGCGGGTACCCGGAGCGGCCAGCCGACCCCGGTGTATGTCGACCCCACGATGCTGCTCTACGACTGGTACCGGCACCGGATCGAGCGAGGGCTCGGCTTCGCGCTGCCCGCCCCGGTGAACCGCAGTGTGGCGCCGGTCGCCGTGATCCAGGCGATCCAGCAGCACGGCCGTCCCGTGTTTGTCGCCAACGTGTTCAAGCCCGAGGTGCTCCAGCGCTTTCGGAGCTACCCGATCGGGTCACTGATCAGGCTGCTCACCGAGGCGGAGACGCCACCCCACCCGGTCGAGATCATGCGCGCCAACCGTGACCTGCAGGCGCAGTTGACCCCGTTTGACCCCGTGCCTCCGGCGCCCGGCACCTGGGCGGCTGAGACCCGCGAGCAGTACGCCCGGACCTGGGATGCCCTGGCGGGCATGTTCAGGGCGCTGAACATGCGCGACCTCGAGGCGGAGGCGCGCGACGAATCCCGAGAGCTGGTCCCCTGGCGCGCGGCGCCCCAACCGCAGGAATAGCCCGTGAACGTTCCGCTGCTCGACCTTGCCGCCCTCCACGCTCGCCGCCGGACCGAGATTGAGTCCGCGATCGCCCGGGTGCTCGACCACCAGCAGTTCATCCTCGGGACCGAGGTCGCCTCGCTCGAGAAGGAACTCTGCGCCTGGCTGGGCGTCCCCGACTGGCGCGGCGCCGGGACAAGCTCCGGGACGGCCGCGCTTGTGCTCGCGCAGCGGCTCTTCGACATCGGACCTGGCGACGAGGTGATCGTCCCGGCCTACTCCTTCATGTCGACGGCGAGCACGGTGGCCCTTGTCGGTGCCACGCCGGTGTTCGCCGACGTCGACCCCGGGAGTCTCAACCTCGACCCGGGGGGAATCGCCGCGCTGCTCACGCCCGCGACCCGCGCGGTGATTGCGGTCCACCTGTTCGGTCGCGCCGCCGACATGCCCGCGATCCGGGCCGCGCTCGACGCGGCGGGTCGCCCCGAGGTCCGGATCATCGAGGACGCGGCCCAGGGCTTGGGCGCGCGTCTCGACGGTCGCCCGGTGGGCACGTTCGCGGACGCGTCCTGCATCTCCTTCTTCCCGTCGAAGAACTTCGGGGCGTACGGCGACGGGGGCATGGTCTTGGTCCCGACC
>JBILLP010000490.1:0-3194 GCA_044376025.1 Bradymonadia bacterium | reverse complement strand
AGATGGAGTATCTCGGGTGAGCTGCGGTAGTTCCGCTCCAGCGTGAAGCGTCGCGTCCCCTCGAACCGCTGCGGAAAGGAGAGGATGTTCTGGATGTCTGCCCCGCGGAACCCATAGATCGCCTGGCAGTCATCGCCGACGACCATGACGTTGCGGCTCACGGCGGCCATGCGGTCGACGATCTCGGACTGAATCGGGTTGGTGTCCTGGTACTCGTCGACCATGATGTGGGCGAAACGCGCCTGCAGCTCGGACGCGGCGTCGGGATGGTCTCGCAGCAGCCTGACCCAGAGCACGAGCAGGTCATCGAAGTCGACCACGCCGAACTCGAACTTGCGGGTCTGGAAGAGCGCGAGCACCTGGTGGATGCGCTCGAGCTCGGGGACGAACTGCGGCGCACGCTCCGCGAGGATCGTGTCGACAGCCTGCCCGGTGTTGATCGAGGCAGAGAGGACTTCGACGAGGGTCGACGGCCGCGGGAGCCTGCCGCCGCTCGAAGCGGGATTCACATCGGCGACGCACTGCTGCATGAGCGTCTCCGCGTCGTCGCGGTCGATGATGCCGAAGCGGTCGGGTAGTCCGAACCGGTGGGCGTGCTCCGCGAGGATGCGGCGTGCGATCGAGTGGAAGGTGCCTGCGACGACGCCGCGGCCCGCCGGCCCCAGTAGGTCGGCCACGCGGCCGGTCATCTCTGCGGCCGCCCGGTTCGTGAAGGTAAGCAGCAGGAGGCGTGTGGGCGCGACGCGACGCTCGATGAGCCGGGCCACGCGGTGGACGAGGGTCCGCGTCTTGCCGGAGCCGGGGCCTGCGACGACGAGGCAGGGGCCGTCGGGCGCGTTGACGACCGCCAGCTGCTGCTCGTCGAGCTCGGACTCCCAGGCGCTGCGTGTCTCTGCGGAGGGCGTCGAGTCGGTGCTGAGCCGATAGGATCTCGTCATGGAGGGGCGGGGGACTGCGCGGGTTGTCGTTGTCGGATCGAGTATGGTAACCGAACCTCCGGAGCGTTGACAGCGTGGCCGCGATTCGAGGCCGCGTCACGATGCGGACAGGTGAGCTTCGATGGCCAGACTCGTGTTCAGTGACTCCGAGGGCAGCGCGGAGTTCGTGCTCGACACCGCCTCTGACGTGGTGGCGATCGGGCGCAGCCCCAAGTGTGACATCCGGATCAACAACCCGTCGATCTCGCGCGTCCACGCGGAGGTGCGGCGCGAGTGGGACGGCGGGTTCTCGATCCTCGACAACGCCTCGTCGAACGGGACCTTCGTGAACGGTGTCCGCGTGACGCAGTCTCCGTTGAAGAACGGTGATGTGATCATGTGTGGCGAGTTCCAGTTCCTGTTTGCGGAGGACGCGTCGGTCGACCTTCCGGCACAGGCTGAGCCGGCTGTCGACCTCGCGGGACGCAGCACCGCATCGCTCGGCGCCGCTGAGCCTCGCGTCGAGATGCCGACGCCCCTCAGCACCGACCCCGTGGCGGGCGGAGAGGGCGGCTCTGCAGACGCGCAGATCGAGGAGCTTCGCCTCGCGCTCGAGTTCTCGAACCGCGAGCGGGATGCCTTCCAGGACCAGGTTGTCAGCCTGATGCTCGAGGTCAACCGGCTCAAGTCGGAGCGGTCGGGCCACGCGACCGGCCCGCATGCAGAAGGTGCGCCCGATGACACCGCGCGGAACGACAGCGATCCGCGTGATTCCGCTGCCGACGAGCTCCGGGAGCAGCTCGCTCAGCGCACGGCAGAGCGCGACGAGCTGGCAGCAAGGCTGAGCGAGAAGGTTGGGTTCGAGGCGGAGAATGCCCGGCTCGCCGCGCGGGTGGAGGAGCTGGAGCGGGCCTCCGCGTCCGGCGCGGAGGAGCATCTGACGCGGCGTTTCGAGGCCATGCGGGGCGCCTTCGCGGAGCTCGAAGGCGAGATCCTCTCCCTGGTCGAGGCGAACCGGTCGCTGACGGCTCAGCTCGAGCGGGCGCGCCAGGGGCATCGCTCGTGAGGCTGCTCCGGGGCGGGCTGGCCTGCCTGCTCTTGGCCGCGACCGCGACAGCCCATGCCGAGGAGGCGACGGACTCGCTCAGGAGGGTGGCCGCTGCGGAGGCGGGGGTGAAGGCCGCGGCCCAGTTCCAGCTCCTGCAGCAACCGGAGCTCGATCCCGCGACGGTGGCTGGCGTGCTCCCGCGCCTGATCGAGGAGCCCGGGGCGTGGCAGGTCGCGGTCTGGTGGCTCGGCGAAGTGGGGGACACCGCCTGTCGTTGGCTCCCGCGGGCGCAGGACCAGATGCCGCCGGATGCCGCGTCGCAGCTCGCTGCTGCCATCTCCCTCGCACGCTGCGGGGAGCTCGGGTCGCTCCGGCAGCGGCTCGCGTCCCGCGATCCGGTCGTGCGCGCCAAGGCGGCGGTGACGCTGGGGCTGCTGGGCGACCGTGACAGCCTCGCGGAGGTCCGCCGTGCAGAGGGACTGCCCGACAGCGCGCACGGGCTCTTCTTCGGGCTGGCGCGCTGCCTGCTTGGCGATGCCTCCGCCGCAGAGCTCGTGCCGGCACTCCGGCGCGTGCCGGCGATGCGGGTCTTCTCGGAGCTCGCGTCCGCCCGCCTGGGCGGCTCGTGGAGCGCCGACGCGGTGGTCGCTGCGGTTCGCCCGGGCGGCGACACGCTGCTCGCAGAGGCGGCGGCGCGACTTGTGCTCGCGGAGTGCGGTCCGCGGAGCGGCGATGTGCTTGCGCTGCTCGCGTCGTCGCCATCGCCCCGGCTCCGCCGTCTCGGCGTCACGCCCTGCTCGGCAGCGCCACGCTGAATCGCGCGCCGCCGAGCGGGCCGGTCGGGGTGGCGCCGAGGCGGCCGCCCTCGAGCTCGACGATGCGGCGCGAGATCGCGAGTCCAAGGCCGGTTCCGCCCGCGCGCCTCGAGAAGAAGGCCTCAAAGATGCGATCGAGGTCGTCGGCCGGGATGCCGGGGCCGGAGTCATCGACATGGATGTCGACGGAGTGGTCGCTCGACTGCAGGGTCAGCCTGACAACGGCGACGTCGCGGTCGGTAACGAACTGCAGCGCGTTGCGCGCGAGGTTCATCAGCGCCTGCCGAATGGTCCCGGGGACGGTGACGGCGGGGTGGGCAAGCTGGTTGTCGATCTCGATGCGGGCGCCCGAGCGCGCCGCCTCGAGGCGGAGGCTGCCGGCGAGCTCCGCGACCAGGTCGCTCAGGGGCACCC
>JBILLP010000489.1:0-3198 GCA_044376025.1 Bradymonadia bacterium | reverse complement strand
CAACGGCAACAAAATCATCACGACCTCGGGCGGCGGGGCGCTTCTGTCAGACAACCCGACCCTGATCGAGCGCGCACGCTACCTCGCGACCCAGGCCCGCGAGCCCGCGCCGCACTACGAGCACGTCACCGTCGGCTTCAACTACCGGCTCAGCAACGTCAGCGCCGCGATCGGGCGCGGGCAGCTCCGCCACATCGACGAGCGGGTCGCGCAGCGCCGCGCCAACTTCGCGGCCTACCACGCGGCGCTGGCCGACCTGCCGGGGCTCGAGTTCATGCCCGAGGCGCCGACCGGGCGGAGCAACCGCTGGCTCACCTGCCTGACCCTCGACCCTGCGCTGTTCGGGGGCACCCGCGAGACGGTCAGGCTTGCGCTCGCAGAGGCCGACATCGAGTCGCGCCCCGTCTGGAAGCCCATGCACCTGCAGCCGGTCTTCGCCGGTGCCCGCACCCGGGGCGGTGCCGTCGCGGCCGACCTCTTCGACCGGGGGCTCTGCCTGCCCTCAGGTTCGAACCTCGCACCCGCCGATCGCGACCGGGTGATCGAGATCGTCAGGCGCTGCCACCGCGCCTGACGCGTCGCGTTGGCTGTGCGGGGTTGAGAGGTGGCGCGTCTGCCGGTAGGCTTTGGATCGAATTGGGGCGCCTCGACGCCTGACAGCCGGATTCGGAGCTTTGACGATGCGCAGAGACCGGGGTTTCCTCCGCTCGATTCCCTTTACGTCGCACGAGTACGCCAGCATCGTGCAGACGAACTACCCCGGTGCCCACGACGACGCCTACCGCGGCAGGGTCCGCGCGCTGGTCGGGCAGTCGGAGTCGGCGTGGCCGAACTGCCCCCGCTACGACTACCTGCCCGAGGAGCACGAGACCTGGCGCCTGGTGTCGCGCATCCTCGTGCTGCTGCAGGAGCGCTATTCGTGCCGCCCCTTCCTCGAGGGGCGCGAGCGGCTCGCGCTGCCGATCGACCAGCTCCCGCAGCTCGACGACGTCAGCGCGCTCATGGAGGCCCACACCGGCTTCATGCTCGCGCCGGTCGGCGGCCTGCTCGAGAAGGGGGAGTTCCTGTCGATGCTTGCCAACCGGGTGATGCGCTGCACGCCCTACATCCGGCATGCCTCGTACCCCTTCTTCACCCCTGAGCCCGACATCGTCCACGAGCTCCGCGGCCATGCGCCGATGTTCATGTACGAGCCCTTCGTCGAGATGTCGGTGCGCATCGGCCAGGCGGCCGCCCGCGCGGTCGAGCGCAAGGATGACGCGCTGCTCAACCTCATCGGCCTCTTCTACTGGTACACCGTCGAGTATGGACTGGTGAAGGAGGGCAACGAGGTCCGCATCTTCGGGGCCGGCAACAACGGCGGCATCCAGGACCTGCTCCGCTCGGTCGACCCGGTCGTCGAGCGCCGCCCCTTCGACCTCGACGCCATCCGCGAACTCTCGATCGACTACGACTCGCCGCAGCACATCTTCTTTGTGGCGGAGTCGTTCGACCAGGTCGTCGACCTGTCGGAGCAGCTCATGAGGCTCAGCGGCTGAGCCCGTCCACGGTCAGGGTCGCGGGGGGCCGAAGCAGTGGCCGGTGGTGCAGGACTGCTGCGTCACCTCGCCCGTGCCGGCCGCGATCAGCACCCACACGAACGAGGTCGGCGGCGGGGCACCGCCGCAGTAGACCTCTGACGTCGTCGTGATCGCCGTACCCCCGCCGACCGCAAAGGCGCCGGTGACCGCCAGCGACGGGTTGTACTCCCGCACCACCCGGACCGCCCGCTGCCGGCTCCAGTCGATGCCAGAGGGCTCCGAGGCCGCAGTGCAGTCGAGCAGCGCATCGAGCTCGGATTCGTTCGTCGCGACCGCAAAGCCGATCGGGGTGCCCGACGCCCAGCCATCGCAGCCCGGCGGCGTCGGCCACTGTGTCCACGGCACCGCCAGCGACGCGTCGTACCCTCGGCAGGCCGCACACACGGCGGGGTCGTCTGCCGGTGTCACGCCATAGCAGCCCATGACGCACGTGGTGCAGTAGAGCTGGCCGTCGAGGCCGCAGGGCTGGAACTCCGGCGCCGGGCAGCCGATGCCGCACGCGAGCAGGCACTCGGTCGGGTCGCAGGTGTCGCGGCACGACCAGGCACCCTCGACGCAGACGCAGCTCTCGCACTCCGTCGAGCGCACGTCCCCGTCGTTGCAGGCGGGCAGTGGTCCACAGATCGAGGGGTCGGTGGCAGGCTCCACCCCGGCGCAGCCCAGCTCGCAGCTGTTGCAGTACCGCGCTCCGTCGGCGCCGCAGATCTGGAGCTCGGGTGGCGGGCAGGGCGCGCCGCACGCGGTGTGGCAGTCGGTCGTATCGCCGGTCGTGTCCTGCGCGGTGTCGCCGTCGGTGTCCTCCGCGGTATCCGCTGCCGTGTCTTCGGCGGTGTCCGCGGCCGTGTCGTCACCGGTGTCCACGGAGGTATCCTCCGCGGTGTCCGCGGCCGTGTCGTCGCCGGTGTCCTGCGCGGTGTCGCCGTCGGTGTCCTGCGCGGTATCGCCGGCAGAGTCTTCGGCGGTGTCCGCTGCGGTATCGCTGCCGGCGTCGTTGGGGAGCGTCTCTTCGGTGCCGCAGGCGGCCAGCGCCACGACGAGCCAGATGGGGGCAGAACGGGAGAACATGGCGGCACTCCGCGCGGCGGTGGCGAGACGTTCCCTACCGTAGCGCCGTTGCGGGGTGCGAACAATGGGCGCCATCCCGACCCGCCGCAGCGCCGCCTCGGCTACCGGGGTGGCCAGGCCGGCAGCCGGATCGGCAGGGTCGAAGGCTGCGGCTGTAGCGCCCGCATCACCCGGGCCCGGTCGGGCGCCGGCGCGCGGTGCGACTTGTTCGGGTCACGCAGCGCGACCACAGAGCGGTTCCGCATCCACATCTGCCCCTGCGCGTCCTCGACGAAGGCAAAGTCGAGGTCCTGGCCGTTGATCCGCATCAGCCAGACGCGGGTGCTTCGCGGCTGCATCAGCCGGGCGTAGGTCACGCCGAGGGTGTCGAGCGTGACGGCAGAAACCGAGAGCCGGGTGCCTTCGCGGGTGATCTTGATATCCCCGACGCTCCACGGGTCGGTGTAGACGCCCTCGAGCTGGTCGAGCTCGTCGGGCACAAAGGGTGCCGGGGGCTCGGTGGTCGGCTCGGGCAGGTCGACCAGCGAGCTGATCGCCGCCGCCAGCGTCGACA
>JBILLP010000069.1:0-10109 GCA_044376025.1 Bradymonadia bacterium | reverse complement strand
GAGGTCGGCGATGCCGTGCTCGACATAGGTCGGGACATCGCTGTTCTTGAGGAGGAGGAAGGCGAAGCTCACGCCCGGGAGGCGCGTGCCGCCGGGCGCCTCGAGCACGAGCCTGCGGCCGGGGTCCGCGGGAGCCTCGCGCAGCAGTCCGCGCGCCGCCATCCACGCGAGCGTCTGGTCAAGCAGCCGCCCCTTGGGGAGCGCGACACGCAGGAGCGTGGTCGTGGCGGCGTCATGCATCGCGGCCTCCGCGATCGAGCGCCGCGCGCAGCAGCATGGCGGGGTCTTCGTCCGCCGTGGTGCGGCCCAGCGCCGGGGCCGACGACCCCGCGAGGGCGTTCCCCGCCGGTGCGAGCAGGTCAAGCCGCAGCGCCATGCCGACGGCCGCACGGCCGGAGCCGAAGTGCCGGTAGAGGTGATCGTAGCGCCCGCCACCCCCGATCGTCAGGCGCAGGTCGGGATCGACGAGCCGAAAGCGCAGCCCGGTGTAGTAGCCCCGCGTGTCGCGGGCCGACAGGTCGAGCTGCGTGGTCATGCCGAGGCCGGCCCGCTGGAGCGCCTCGAGGATGGCCCGGAGCTCGCGGGCGGCAGCGGCGACGCGCGGCAGGCCCGAGAGCGTGAGCCGGTCGAGCGATGCGGGGAGCGGCGCGACGTCGCAGAGGTCCCCGATGGCGGCCGGAACGTCGGCGGCAGCCGCGCCGGGGCCGGTTGTGGCCGCGACCTCGTCGGCAAGCGCGGCGCCGTCGCGACGGTCGAGGTGCCGGGCGAGCCGTGCGGCGAGCGCGGTGTCTCCGCCGCTGGCGGCCTCGATCCAGCCCTCGCCGATGCCGACATGCCCGAGCACGAGCTCAGCGCCCGGGCGGCCGACCGCGGCGACCAGCTGGGCGGCAACGCCGAGCACCTCGAGGTCGGCATCGAGCCCGGGGGCGCCGACAAGCTCCATGCCCACCTCGTACGACTCATTCTGCTGGCCCTGCAGCGAGCGCCTGACGCGGGCGAGCCTCGCGGCGTAGCAGACGCGCCGCACCTCGGACCGGCCGCGGAGCAGGCTCGCAAGCCGCCAGGCGACCAGCGGGGTCATGTCACCGCGAAGCAGCAACAGCCGCCCCTCGCGGTCCACGAACCTGAAGAGCTCCTCGGCGACGTCGGCGCCGACCGCGGCGCGGAGCTCCTCGAAGGGCGCGAGCAGCGGGACGTCGACCTCTGCGTAGCCCCAGCGCTGGAGCACCTGCAGCGAGGCATCGACGAGCGTGCGCCGTGAGGGGGTTGCGGCCGCGATCGGGCGCCCGGGGTCCGACATCGGTCGCCGGCCGGCTACTGGCAGAAGAGCGTCGAGAGGCAGACGCCCGCACCACCGATGTCGCAGCAGACGTGGTCCTCGCGGCAGTCGGACTGTGTCTCGCACAGCCTGAAGCAGAAGGCCTGCCCACCGCCGACATCGCCGCAGACGTTCTGGTCGCCGCCACAGTCGGCAGAGCTCGAGCACCCAGAGGTGCAGAGCGACTCACCGGCCTGCGAGAAGCAGGTCGGGCTGGCACCCTCGGTGCAGTCGGCGTCGCTGCCGCAGCTGGTGCTGATGGCGCCCGGCGAAGGCGGGGTCCCGGTCGAGGTGTCGGTGCCGGTGTCTGCGCCCGTGTCGGTGCCGGCGTCCGAACCGGCGTCCGAACCGGTGTCCGTGCCGGCATCCGTGCCCGTGTCGCCGCCGCCCGCCGGGGCGCGGCAGGTGGGCGCGAGCCCATCGGGGAGGCAGTTGCCGACGCCGCCGATGTCGCAGCACTCGTAGCCGGAGCGGCAGTCTGAGCTGGTCGCGCAGGAGGACACGCAGAACTGGCCGGCGCTGGTACCGAGGCAGGCACCCTCGTCGCCGCACGAGGTCTCTCCCTCGCACGAGGCGGAGCAGCTCCCGCCGGGGAAGCCCTGCCCTTGCGTCAGGCAGACCGGCGCGGAGGCGTTGGGTGAGACGCAGTCGGTCGCCGCGTCGCACGGGTCGCCGAGCCCGCCGGCGATGCCGATCGGCGCGCCGGGGTTGCAGACGCGCACGTCACCGGCGGCATCGCAGGAGTAGCCGGCGCGGCAGTCCGAGGCGTCGTCGCAGGTCGCGGCGCAGTAGTCGCCCGAGGTCGAGGCGTTCTGGAGCGGGGCGCAGACGCTGCCGTCGGGGCAGCCGATGCTTCCGGAGCACTCCGCAGTGCAGTAGCCACCCGAAAGGTCGGTGAGGCAGACACCGTCGCCGCAGTCGGCGTCACTGGCACAGGCGATTCCGACCTGCCCGGCCTCAATGGCGGCGAGCGTCGAGGTGGAATCGCTGCCACAGGCCGCGAGGGATGAAGCCAGGAGGAGCAGCGACAGCGAGCGGACGAGCATGGGGGGCACCGGCGGACGGCACGGACGGGAGAGCTCTCCGCCCGCGCGGAGGCGAGGCGCTTACCCTTGAAGGGGCGTCGAGACAAGCGATTGCGGGTTGACCTTGATGCCCGGCGCTGACTAGGGGCGAGGCTCCTTCGAGCCGGGTTCGCGCCCACGAGCCGCGTCCCTGGGTCCTCCCGACACTCCAGGCTGGAACATGCGCCTCTTGTCGCTTGGCTTCGCTGTCTCCCTCCTCCTCGCTGGCTGCTCGAAGCCCGAGCCCGCGCCGGCGGCGCCGGCGCCTGCGGCTGAGCCCACGGTCCAGACGCCCACGGCGGGCGCGGCGCCGGTGGCGGCCGCCACGCTGCCGGGCAGCCAGGAGCCCGCCGCGCCTGCGGGTGCGGTCGCCCAGGCACCAGGGCCCGACGCCGGCCGGTATGGCCAGAACCTCATGTTTGCGATCCTGGAGCCTGCGGAGCGTGCCCGCTTCGTGACCCTCGCGACCGCGGAGCTTTGCCCCTGCGACGGCAAGGTGAACAGCCTCGATGAGTGCCTCCAGGCTCCCGACGCCTGCTCGCTCGCGATGTCGGTCGGCGGCAAGATGCTCCGCCTGATCAAGGAGAAGGCCAGCGACGCGCAGATCTCGGACGAGGTCCAGCGGGACGTCGCCAACGCCCGCAAGGTCTATACGTTCGTGCTCGACGGGCGACCCGCGAAGGGGGCGGCCTCACCGGTTGTCACCATCGTCGAGTTCTCGGACTACGAGTGCCCCCACTGCAAGCTGATGGCCGACGTGCTCAAGCGGCTCGTCGAGCGTCATTCCGACAAGCTGCGCATCATCCACAAGCAGTTCCCGCTCAACTCCCACGCGAACGCCCCCAAGGCCTCTGCGGCCGCGCTCGCGGCCGGGCGCCAGGGCAAGTACTGGGAGTACCACGACATGGTGTTCGCCGCGCAGTCGGAGCTGCAGTCTGCGGGCGACCCGGTGCCGCTGCTCGAGCGATGGGCCGAGCAGCTCGGGCTGAACATGCAGCGCTTCCGCACCGACATGGCGTCACCCCAGATCGGCGCGATCATCGCGCAGGACCGGGCAGAGGGTGAGCAAGCGTCGATTGAGGCCACGCCCACACTTTTTCTCAATGGCGTGAAAATCCTCGATGCCCGCACCGAGGAGGACCTCGTCAAGCTGGTCGAGGCGAGGCTCGCCGCAGGTCCAAGGTAGGCCAGAACGGCAAAAAGCTTGGGGCTTCGGGCCTTCTTGACCTCGCTTGAAGCTTGACGGCACGGCTTCGAAAACATAGCCCCGGCCGGCCCCCTTCTCGAAGCGGCCCTGCTGGTTTCCTCCCACCAACCGCAACCATGACCTTGCCCCAACGATGACAAGGAGCGACGCAATGACTGGACGCAACCGCTGGATCAGCCTTCTGGGCCTGTTCACCGTGGCCATGCTCTCGATGATGCTCGGCGCCTGCCGCAGCTACCCGAACTGCAAGACCGACGCCCACTGCAAGAACTACGACCGCGGGACCCCCTACTGCGTCGACAACATCTGCCGCGCCTGCCGTGACGACGACTCGTGCGGCGAGGGCCAGCGCTGCGCCGACGGCGCCTGCTTCGCCATCCCAGGCTGGTGCAAGGACGACGCGATGTGCCCGTCGCCCGGCAAGTGCCGCGGCAACGCCTGCGGCCCGCAGTGCCTTGGCGCCGCCGACTGCAGCGCCGACCAGAAGTGCCGCTCGGGCCTCTGCGTCGCCGCCGACTCCTGCGTGAGTGACTCCGAGTGCGGTGCAGACCAGCGCTGCGAGAACAACCGGTGCGTGGCCCGCCAGAACCAGCAGGTCGCCCTCAACGCAAACTGCGAGGATGGCACCTTCAGGACCATCTACTTCGACTTCGACGAGTCCACCCTCACGTCGGCCGCCCGCGCCGACCTCGAGTTCAACACCAAGTGCTTCAGTGCCCGGCAGGGCAATGCCACCATCCAAGGTCACTGCGACGAGCGTGGCACCGAGGAGTACAACCTCGCCCTCGGTGAGCGCCGCGCCCGCGCCGCCCGCAAGTTCCTCCAGGACGCCGGCGTGTCCTCGAGCCGCATGAACGTCGTCTCCTACGGCGAGACGCGGCCTGCCGACGGACGCTCCAGCGAGGACGCATGGTCCCGCAACCGCCGCGCGGAGTTCGTGTGGCGCTGAGCCCCCTAGCTGCCTAGCAACAGGGGCGCACTTGATGCGCCCCTTGTCGTTTTTGCACGCCCCTCCCGCTTGAGAACCATGCGTACGGCTCACGTCTCCCCCGCTTCGGCCGCCGCGGCCCTCGTCATCTCGTCTGCGCTGTCGGGCTGCTACCTGGCGTCCGACGGCCAGGCGCTTGAGCGCAAGCTGACCGCACTCCAGGCACGTCAGACAGAGCTGACCACCACCCTCGACTCCGAGCGCGAGCGGCTCACGCAGTTGATCCTCCGCGCCGAGCAGGAGATCACCCGGCTTCAAGGTGTGCTGACCGAGGCAGAGGCCGCGCTCAGGCGCAACAACGCCGACCTCGCCGTGCGGGCCGATCAGCAGGACCGCGACATTGCGGCACTCCGGGGCCAGGTCGAGGAGGCACGGCACCAGGTCGAGACGCTCCGGCAGGAGCTCGAGCTCGTCCGGCAGGACCTCGCCGCACAGATCGGCGCCCTCGCGGCACCGGCGCCGGCAAGCCCGGCGCCAAGGCGATGATGGGCTCACGGCCGCCGGTCACGAGGGGCGGCCTGCTCTGGCTGGCCTGCTCGGTCGCGCTCGGGGCCTGGCTCACCGCCTGCAAGCCGACACCCGCGGTCCCTGCGGAGGGCTCCGGGCAGACAGCCGCGGTCGAGGCGTCGGGGAGCGGCGAGGCTGCGCCGGCGCTTCACCGGCACGAGCACCATCGCGACGAGAACTTCTCACAGCCCTACGATGCTGTCGGGTTCGCGATCTTCAAGGCCAGGTACGAGGTGGCGTCGCGGGCGGCTGACTCGCTGCGCGTCGCCCCGGTCACCTCGCCGGTCGAGCGGCCGACGGGCAGCAAGGCCCTTCGCATCCTGCTTGGCTCGAACATCCACGGCGAACTCGAGGACTGTGGCTGCAAGCACCATCCCCTCGGCGGACTGGCGCGACGAGCCCACCTGCTCGACCACCCGCCAAGCCCGGCCGACGTGACCCTGCACCTCGATGCGGGCGATGCGCTGTTCAAGTCGATGCAGCCTTCGCTCGCGCCGATGCCCGACACCGCCCCCGACATCGTCGCCGCCCGCGCGATCGCCGATGCCTTCGCAGCGATGAAGCTCGATGCGATGACGGTCGGTCCCTACGATCTCAACCACGGGTCGCGACGCGCGGTCTCCATCCTCGAGAAGGCCGGGGTGCCGGTCGTGAGCGCGACGATGCAGGTCGATGGCAAGGCTCCCTTTGCGGCATCGCGCCGCATCGACCGCGGCGGCCTCGCGATCGAGGTGGTCGGCGCGACGCTGCGGGGCAACCTCACGGACGCTCAGTGGGAGGCCCTGGGTGTGACGCTGCTTCCGGCGGCGGAGCCCGTCGGCAGGGCCATCGCAGCGGCCCGCGGGCGGGGCGCCTCGGCGGTGGTGCTCCTCGCCTCCGGCGGCGTCGAGGCAACGCGCAGCCTGCTCGATGAGCTGTCGAGGGCCGGCACCCAGCCAGACCTCGCCCTGGTATCCGGCTCATCGCGGGTCCTGAATGAGCCGCTCTGGTCGGGCACCGTCCCGCTGTTCGAGTCGGGCGACCGCGGCAAGATGCTGCTCGACCTGTCGGTCTTCTACACCGCGACGCCGCTGCGGATCGCCCCCGAGGGCGGCGAGCTCCTCCAGCGAATCCGGGGCTACATGACGCTGCTCCGCGCCTCGAACTCGGTCGCCTCGGGCCTGGCGCGTCGCCGCGGCAGTCCTGACGCGGAGCAGCGCTCCGAACAGACGCTGCGCGAGCAGTACGCCAGGCTGCGCCTGCTCGAGGTCGAGCTCGCCAGGCTTGCTGCCGGCGCATCGAGCCACGGTGCGCCCGCAGAGGCTGGCGCGAAGCTGAGCGCCCGCATGGTGCAGGTCGAGCTCAGCGGGCCGGAGCGACCCGACGTCAAGCGGATCGTCGACGCCGCGAAAGCCACGATCGGCCCGGCTGCCGCCCCGGTGCAGGTCGCCCCGAACCGGTAATCCCCTGGTGCGATGCCGTGGCTCCAACCACGGCACCCAAGAAGCGAATCGGGCCCGCGCGCCGGTGAAGGCGCCGGGCCCGAGGACTTCGGTCAGGTTACTTGAACCAGATCGAGAAGCCGAAGAAGCCGAGCGGGTCGCTGCCCTCGAACAGGCTCAGCGCGGTGCCTGATCCCTTGTTACCGTTTTGATCGTCTTCGTTCTGGGGATCGATCACGACCCCGGTCCGGCCGAAGACCGAGAAGCCCCGGGCGAAGAAGTACTCGCCCTTGAGGCCGAGCTCGAAGCGCAGGTCGCTGGTGTCCGTCGACACCGTCTGGCCGCTGCCGTTGTCGGTCTCTGTCGTCTCCGACGTGAACTGCACGCCACCGTAGCCCGAGAAGCCGATCTTGTCGGTCGACGACAGCCTGTACTCGGCGAGCACCGCCGTGTTCAGCGAGGACTCCGACTCCGTGCTGCCGCCGCCGTCGGGCTCGAAGCTCTCCGACGAGTAGGAGCCGATGAGCTCGAGGCCGAGCTTGGGATTCAGGAAGTAGCGGACCGAGATACCCGTCGGAATCCCGCCATTGAGGTCGCGGATGCCGTGGTTGGCGCCGACCGCGTAGCCGCCGGGGTGCGACGAGTCGTCCTCGGCGAAGGCCGACGACGCGGCGAAGACCACGGGGGCAGCGGCGAGAATCGAGAGAAGCTTGCGCATGTTCGAACCTCCAGGGTCGGGCCTCGGCGCCAAGGCCGAGCCCGTTTGTTCGCGGGACCATCCCGCTGTAGGGGCACATCG
Organism: Bradymonadia bacterium; assembly: GCA_044376025.1. Lineage (GTDB taxonomy): Bacteria > Myxococcota_A > Bradymonadia > REDH01 > REDH01 > JBILLP01. Next base: position 2,805 of record JBILLP010000069.1, on the reverse strand, counting down.
GTACGGTGCGGTGGATCACGGCGCAAAATTTCGTCCTTGACGCGTTGCGCCATCGCCGGTCGGTCAGCCGTCGAGGCTCGACCCGAGCTGCCGGCGCAGAAGGGCGCGATCGCGCTGGCCGATCACGCCGATCGCGTCGGCATCGTCGAAGCGCAGGCCCGCCGCGCGAACCTCTGTGCGCGTCACCACCCGGGCCATCGGGCGCAGGCCGCGGAGCCATGACGCCCAGAAACGGCGCGACGACGCCTCGACGACCACCATGCACGGCCCCTCGGGCAGGGCCGCGTCGACAACCCGTGACAGCTCCGCGTGCAGCGACGCTGCAAGGGGTGCGTCGCCACAGCGCACGGAGTCCGAGAGCTGGGCGTCGAGCACGGGGGAGAGCGCCCACGCCACGAGCCGGCGCTGCCTCGACCAGGGTGCCAGCCTGCGCGACGCCGTCAGCTCGCGAAGGCGCATCACCAGCGGCTCGACTCCCTCGGGCACGCCGCCTGGCGCCGCGAGCATCGACCGCAGCGCCTCGTCGACCGCGTGCAGCGCCTCGCCCTCGGCGACCAGCTGCCGCAGCGCCAGCGTGAGCGTCGCGGCATCGAGCACCGGCGACGTGCTCTCTGCCTCGACCGCCTCGACCCGGGCGGCGACCTCGGGCAGCGTGACGAACTCCGCCGCGCTGCGCAGCAACAGCGCGTCGAACGCCTCCGCGACGCCGGCGCGGTCTGCCCGCAGCAGCGGCTCGACGCCGATCACGATGCTCCCGCAGCGCACCACGAGCAGCGCGTCTTCATCGTCGCGGCGAACCGCACGCACGACGTGCCGCGAAAGCCCAACCCGCCGCTCGGCGCTCTCGCCGATCGCCGCGAGCAGGCCGGCGTCGAGCTCCCGGAGTGTCCGGGGCACCTCAAGCTCGAGGGGCGTCGACGAGCGGGGCATTCCCCGACGCCCACGCGCGAGCAACAACACGAGGCCGATGCCAACGAGCAGGGTGCCCGGCAGCCCCAGGCCGAGCGACGGCATGCGTGGCAGGGCCGCGAGGCCGATCAGCCCGAAGCCTGCGGCGAGCCACGCACCTGGGAAGCGCGCCGCCTGCGCGCTGACCTCGGGCAGCAGGTCGGCCTGGCCGTCGCGATCGATCCGGGTCGCGAGCAGGGCCGCCGACAGTGAGACCATCAGCGACGGCACGATCGTGACCAGGCCGTCGCCGAGCGCGAGCACGCCATAGCGGCTCACGGCCTCGTCGGCGGGGAGCGCGTCGCGGACGATCCCGACCCAGATGCCGGCCGACAGGTTCACCACCACCAGCGCCAACCCCACGAGCGCGTCACCCCGTACGAACTTCATCGCCCCGTCGAGCGAGCCGAGCCACCTCGCCTCGTCATGGACCCGCTGCCGCTCCCGGGCCGCGGTCGCGCGCGAGACCGCCTGCGCCCGCTCCGCCTGGTCGATGCCGAGCAGGCGGGCCGGGAGCGCGTCGAGTGCGAACCGTGCAGCGACCTCTGACGCACGCTCCGCGCCCCGGGTCACGACCAGCACCTGCAACAGTGACAGGAGCACGAACACCACGGCGCCAACGACCAGGCTGCCGCTCGCCCCGAACTCGCCGGCGGCCGCGATCACGCCACCCGCCTCTCCGCGCGAGAGGACCTGCCGGCTCGAGGCAATGTGCGCCGACATCCGGAGCAGCGTGAGCCCGAGCACCCACGACGAGAAGGTCGAGAGGTCGGTCGCCCGCCGTGTGCGCGCCACGGTGAGCAGCAGCAGCAACGCGCCGCCGAACACACCACCGAGCACCACGTCGAGCATCGCCGTCGGCACCGGTGCAAACAGCAGCACGACACACAGCAGCACGAGGGCAGCGGCGCCCAAGGTCGCGACGATCCCTCCTTTCCCGATCCCACCCATGACGCTGTCGTGGCGCAGACCGGTGTGCGAGGTCAAGCTTCACCGACGTGCCGCCAGAGGTGCGACACGCACCCACTCGGCTCCCACACAGAGTCTTGACCCCCGTCGGGTGCCCTGCGACAAGCAGGGTCGAGACCGCCACCCCATGGGGCCCCGCCATGTCGTCGACACCCGCCCACGCGCTCCCGCAGACGGTGCGCATCGCGCTCATCCCGACCGCATTCGCTGCCTCGCTCCCCATCCTCGTGGTCGGCTGCTCCGACGACGAGCTCCCGGCCGGCCCCGGGGGAGGCCGCGTCGATGTGTCCGACGAAGGGCGCGGCGACGCCGGGGCCGACGCCGACGCCGACTCGACCGCCGACGACACCTCTCCGCTGCCCGACACCGACCCTGGCGAAGACATCACCGCAGATACCGCCGACGACACCGCTGACGGCTCGGGGACCCTGGATACCGGGGCCGATTCGGGCCTCGACGACGCCTCCGACGGCTCCGGGGCCCAAGACACCGGGGCCGACTCGACCGCCGACGACACGTCCGACGACTCAGGGGCCCAAGACACCGGGGCCGACTCGACCGCCGACGACACGTCCGGCGATACCGACACCAGCGACACGACCGATACCGGGGCCGACTCGAACCCCGGCGATACCGCTCCTGATGCCGACACGTCCGACGGCGGAACCCTGGCGGCACGCGAGGCCGCAGTCGATGACCTGAAGGGGGCCTTCAGGCGGCTCTGCGACGCCTACCTGGCCTGCGAGTCGGGTTCGTACGACTGGTGCACGCCGCGCGTCGACGCGCGGGTCGATCCCTACTTCGTCGACGACCTGTCTGCCGACATCGATTGCATCACCGCGACCCGGGACCTGGTCGACTGCCTCATCGATACCGGGTTCTGCGACA
>JBILLP010000068.1:0-10115 GCA_044376025.1 Bradymonadia bacterium | reverse complement strand
GCACGAGCTGCGAGCCCGACTGCGGCGCCTGCTCGGCCACCTGTGGCGACGGCACCTGCTCTCCGGGCACCGAGGACTGCGTGAACTGCCGCGCCGACTGCGGCACCTGCACGACCTCTCCCCAGCGCTGACCGCGCTCCGCCGCCGGCGCGACCCCGACACGGGGGGCGCCGGCGACGCATCGACCGACCGCCGCGACCCCGTGAGGTGCCGCTGGCGAGCCGGTCGTTGCACAATCGATCCGACCATGGCATGATGGGTTCTCCCCACAAAACCCATCCCAGGTCGGTGCTTGTACAAGGCGCACCGTTACCGCATTCTCGTCAGCTCCGTGGCGAACGCCGACACGGAGGCCGTCAGGACGCTGCTCCCGCCGTCAAAGTACGTCGACAGCGCGGCGCTCGACCGCGTCTTTGCGCGCAAGGGGTCGGGCGCTGAGGTCGTTGCAAGCTACCCCGATGCCATCGCCGCAGAGATCATCGCCGACCGGCTGAGGAGCCACGGCGCGGAGTGCGTGCTGATCGACGTCGGCGCCTCGTCGCTGCTGTCACGGCTGCTGGGCGCCATCGCCGCGGTCATTGAGGCCAGGGAGAACCCGCCGCCCCGGACCCAGACCCCGGCCTCGACGGAGCGTCCGGCGCCACGGCCGCCCTTCAAGCCGCTGCGCGACAGCATCTGGGACGACTTCTGGGGCGACGTGCGGGCGCGCATCGGCGTGGCGATCGCCGGGCTGCTGCTGGCTGCGGGCGCCGTCGCGGCGCTCTGGGTCGTGGTGATCGGCGACCAGCTGCCCGATGAACAGCCGGCGGTCGAGCGGCCGGCGCAGCCCGCACCTGACGACGAAGCCTCGCCCGAGGCGATCCGGCGCGCGGCCGACGCGCTGCAGCGTGCGGGCGCACCCGGCCCAGCCACCCGCTCGACGGCCGCGCGGGCCGCCGAGCCGTCGAAGCCCAAGACTCCGGGCTCCCGGGCGGTGCTCATCGGCCTGGTCTCGGGGGCGCTCTCCGGGGTGCTCACCGCGCTCCTGTTCGAGGCCCTCCGCCAGACCCGGCGGCGACGCCTGCGCATCGCCGCGGGCGTCGCGCTGGCCGTCGCGGCACTCGTGACCCTGGTCGTCGCCTGGCCCGACCTGCGCGCCGGCCTCGACACGCCTGACACGGCCACGACCGCGGCGCGGCGCGACGCGAAGCCGGCACGCTCCGGGCAGGGAGCCGCCGGCCGGCCCGAGCAGACAGCTCCGCCCGCGACCCGTGACGGCGACGATGCGGCAGGATCTGGCACCGCCGGCGAGGCGACCTCGGTCGCCGCACGCGTTGCCTCACTGCCGCGGCCCACCACACCCTTCGCCGCCATGCTCAGCGCTGTGAGGCAGCGGGCCGATCGTGGCAGCGACGGCTCCGGCGTCGGTGACGGTTCTGGCGTCGCTGACGGCTCCGGTGCCACCGACGGCTCAGGCGGGCCTGGTGCAGCGCGGAGTGACGTGCGCGTGGCAGCGCGCATCGCGGATCTGCCACGGGTCGCCTGCTCGAGGCGGCGCGGTGACTTCGGCGCGATGCTCTGCGCGATCCGGGCGCCGAGCAGGCCCGCGCCAGGTGCGGGCGAAGAGGCGCCGGGCGATCCGGCCGCCCAGGAGCCGGCGGCCGCGGCCGGCGGAGCGGCAGCGCCCGGCGACGGCGGAGCGCCCGCACCCGCGGGCGAGCCGGGGACCGGCGCCCTGCCCCCGCCACCGGCCGGTGGCGGCGGGGGCGCCGGGCCGGGAGCCGGGGCAGGCCCGCAGCCAACGGCTGAGGCCGCGGCACCCGGCGCCACGAAAGAGCCCGCACCCAACGCCCGCGCCGCGGCGGGCCCACGATGGCGGTGGTGGTCCGTCGGCTTCGGCCTGGGCCTGATCCTCACGTCGGTGCTGCTGCACCGCCGGCGTCGCACCCTGGAGTCACCGTGAACCTCGCCTGCAGAACCCTCGCCTTCGCCACCTTCTGCCTGTCGCTCGCCGCACCGGTCTGGGCCGATCCGCCCGCGAGCCCCGTCCTCGACGCGGCCGTCGAGCGCTTTGCCACCTGCGCCCGTACCGAGGGCGCGACGCTGAGCGATGACGACCGGGCGCTGCTCCGCGAATCGCTCGCGCCGCTCGTGACGACCGTCGGCGGCGTCGACTGCCAGGCCAGCCCCGACGACTGTGTGAGGCAGCTCCAGGCAACGACCTGCGGGGCGCTCGCCGACCTCTGGCGGCCCTCGATCGCCCCCGCTGCCGCACGTGTGACGCTCGCGCCGTGGGCCGACACCCTGGCATCGCGCCAGCGCGACCAGACCCTCGCCTGCATCGCGGAGCAGGAGCGTCGCCCGGCCACCGCAGAGGAGCGCGAGACGGTCGACGCCTGGGTCAACGGGCTCTGGGGCTCCTGGTCACAGCGCCCCTGCTCGGCGACGGCCCAGCAGGCCCAGGCCTGCGCAGCCCGCCTCTTCGGCAGCGACTGTGCGGCGCTGGGTGCGGCGCTCGACGCCGGGGCGCTCCGCTCCGACCTCGACGAGCCCGCCGGCGACCGGGGCGACGACCCCTGCGAGCCCATCCTGGCGTGCATGGGCCTCGGCGGGCCCGACCTCGGCGCCATCGACGCCGAGCGCGCCAAGTAGCGCCGACGCTGGGACCGCGAACCCGGTAGCGCCCTACTTGGGCGGCATCCGCAGCGCGCCGTCGAGCCGGATCACCTCGCCATTGAGGTAGGGGTTCTCGACGATCGCCGCGACCAGCGCCGCGAACTCGTCGGGCTTGCCGAGCCGGCTCGGGAAGGGGACGGTCGCCTCGAGCGCCTCGCGCGCCGGCGCCGGGAGCATCGCCAGCAGCGGCGTGTCGAACACGCCGGGCGCGATCGTGTTGACGCGGATGCCGTTCTTCATGAGGTCGCGCGCGGCGGGCAGCGTCATGCCGATCACGCCGGCCTTCGAGGTGGCGTAGGCGATCTGGCCGATCTGGCCGTCGTAGCCCGCGATCGAGGCGGTGTTGACGACCACGCCCCGCTCGCCGGTGGCGGCCGGCTCGTTGGCCGCCATCGCCGATGCCGCGTACCTCAGCACGTTGAAGGTGCCGATGAGGTTGATGCGGACGACCATCTCGAAGACGCCGAGGTCGTGGGGGGAGCCGTCGCGGTTGAGGAGCTTCATCGCCATGCCGACGCCGGCGGTGTTCACGGCGACGCGCACCGGCCCGAGCGAACGGGCGTGCTCGAAGGCGGCCTGCACGGTGGCGGCGTCGGTGACATCGAGCGCCACGAACGAGGCGCGCGCGCCGAGCTCCGCGGCAAGGGCGCCACCGACCTCGGCGTTGCGGTCGGCGATGACGACGGTGGCTCCGCCGGCGTGCAGCCGACGAACGGTGGCGGCACCAAGGCCTGACGCGCCACCCGAGACAAGCGCAACACTGTTGCTGAGTTCCATGGGTCCTGACTCCGCGATCGAGAACCGTCACAGCTCGACGGTGGGCGCCCCGTACTCTCTGGCCGATCGGTCGGCAACCGGGGTTCGCGAACACGGTCGAGGACGCGCAGAGGTTGCCAAGTCTCGCGTTCCGGTGCACAACGCGCGGACACGCATGCCCCCCGGGGGCCATCCCTGTCGCAGGAGTCGTCTCGATGGAGCAGAACGTCATCACCGCGGTCATCATGCCCCTCGCCCTCGGCATCATCATGCTGGGGCTGGGGCTCTCGCTCACGCCGGCCGACTTCACGCGCGTGCTGGTCTACCCGCGGGCGGTCATCGTGGGGCTCTTCTGCCAGATGGTGCTGCTGCCGGCGGTCTGCGTGGGCGTGGCGACCGGGTTCGGGCTACCGCCCGAGCTGGCGGTGGGGTTGATGCTGCTGGCGGCCTCGCCAGGTGGTGCGACGGCGAACCTCTTCAGCCACCTCGCCAAGGGCGACGTCGCGCTGAACATCACGCTGACGGCGGTCAACAGCATCCTGGCGCTGCTGACGCTTCCGCTGATCGTGAACTGGTCGCTCGTGCACTTCATGGGTGAGGGCCAGTCGATCCCGCTCGTCCTCGACAAGGTGCTGCAGGTCTTCGCGATCGTGCTGGTGCCGGTGCTGATCGGCATGACGGTACGCCGCTTCAATCCCGCCGCGGCGTCGGCGCTCGACAAGCCGGTGCGCATCCTGAGCGCGCTCTTTCTCTTTCTGGTGATCGGCGCGGCGGTGGCCAAGGAGTGGGACAAGCTGCCCGACTACTTCAGGCAGGTGGGCCTGGCGGCGCTGGCCTTCAACCTGCTGAGCATGGCGGTCGGCTACCTCGTGCCGCGCCTGATCCGGCTCCCCAAGAGGCAGGCGACGGCGATCGGCATGGAGATCGGCATCCACAACGGCACGCTCGCGATCGCGGTCGCGTCGGGGCCGACGCTGCTGAACAACCCGACGATGGCGATCCCGCCGGCCATCTACAGCCTGATCATGTTCTTCACCGCGGCCGCCTTCGGGGCGTGGGCAGCCAAGCGGGCAAACACGGGCGACGAGGCGTAGCGAGGGCGATGGCGTAGCGAGGGGGATCTGGCCCGCGCAGCCCCGAGCCGCTAGCTCGAATCCCGCTTCGAGCCATGCTCTCGACCCCGAGGCGACGTGCAGACCCGAATCCGTAACGCCACCGTCTTCCTCCCCTCCGGGCGCGCGCACCTCACCGTCGGCGTCGTCGACGGGCGCATCGTCCTCGACCCGCCCGACCACCTGTCGGCCGAGCACGAGGTCGATGCCCGCGGGCTGGCCCTGCTGCCGGGCGTCATCGACAACCATGTCCACTTCAGGGACCCCGGCCTGACCCACAAGGAGGACCTCGCCTCGGGCACCCGCGCCTGCGCCCTCGGCGGCGTCACGAGCTTCTTCGAGATGCCCAACACCCAGCCCGCGACCACCTCGCAGGCGCGGCTCGAGACCAAGCTGGCCCTCGCAGAGAAGAAGTCGCTCGTGAACTACGGCTTCTACATGGGCGCCTCGTCGGACTCCGCCACCGGCGCGCCCAACAACCTCGAGGAGCTCCGGCACGCCCACCGCACCCCCGGCCTCAAGCTCTTTGTCGGCTCGAGCACCGGCGACCTGCTCGTCGACACGCAGGACACCCTCGAGGCCATCTTCGAGCACTCCTCGCTCCCCATCTGCGCCCACTGCGAAGACGAGACCGTCACGCGGGCCAACCGCGAGCGCATCGGGCCCAACCCGACACTCGCCGACCATTCGCGCATCCGCGATGTGCTCGCCGCCGTCGTCTCGACCCGACGCACCATCGACCTGGCGCTGCGCCACCGCCACCCCTTTCACCTGCTGCACCTGTCGACCGCGGCAGAGTGCGAGCTGCTCCGGCGGTTCAAGAACACCGGGCGCCTGCCCTCTGACGCAGAGGCCCGCGCCCTGGCCTCCGTCGACCCCGACGAGCTCGCGCTCGGCTTCGCCGACGTCGCGACCGGGCCCTTTGCGCCCGACGACCCGCGCTGGCTCATCACCTCGGAGCTCTGCCCGCACCACTTCTGGTTCTCGACCGACGACTACGACCGGCTCGGCAGCCAGATCCAGATGAACCCGTCGGTGAAGTCGAAGGCCGATACCCGCGCGGTGTGGCGGGCCCTCGAGACCGGCATCGTCGACATCGGCGCCACCGACCACGCTCCCCACACCATCGCAGAGAAGGCGCTGCCCTACCCGCGGTCGCCGTCGGGCCTGCCTTCGGTGCAGCTGCTGCTGCCGCTCTTCATCACCCGCGCCGCCGTGGCCGGCCTGCCCGTCGAGCGGGTCGTGTCGTGGCTGTGCGATGGGCCGGCCCGCATCTGGAACATCCTCGGCAAGGGCCGCATCGAGGAGGGCTTCGACGCCGACCTCGTGCTCGTCGACCTCGACGCGCCCTTCGTCGTTCGCGCAGAGGACCAGCAGAGCCGCGCCGGCTGGACACCATGGGAGGGCGAGTCCCTGCGCGGGCGCGTCGTCTCGACCTGGGTCGGCGGCCGCGAGGTCGCCCGAGACGGGCGCATCGACGCGTCGGTGCGGGGATCCGAGATCCGGTTCAGCCGCGAGCGCGCGCGCCAGGTGACCGCATGAACGGCTTTGGCCATGCCTTCAGGGTCACCACCTGGGGCGAGTCCCACGGGCCGGCCCTCGGCTGTGTGCTCGACGGGCTCCCGGGTGGATTCTGTGTGGATCTCGACGCCGTGCAGCGACAGCTCGACCGGCGGCGACCCGGGCAGTCGGCGCTGACCACACCGCGCGGCGAGACCGACCGCATCCGCGTGCGGGCGGGGCTCTTCGAGGGCCGCACCACCGGCGCGCCGCTCGCCCTCGAGGTCGAGAACCACGACGCCCGGCCCGAGGCCTACGAGCACCTGCGGGAGCTCTACCGCCCGTCGCACGCCGACTTCACCTGGGACCGAAAATTCGGCCACCGCGACTGGCGGGGTGGCGGCCGCTCGAGCGCCCGAGAGACCGTCGCGCGCGTCGCCGCAGGCGCCGTCGCCGAGCAGCTCCTCGCCGCGATCCGGGGCATCGAGATTGTTGCGTGGGTCAGCAACGTCGCGGCCATCTCGTCGTCGGTCGATCCCGCCACCGTCGGGCGCTCCGACGTCGATGCCAGCGACGTTCGATGCCCCGACCAGGCCGCGGCAGCCGACATGCGGGCAGAAATCCTCGCCGCGCGCGAGGTCGGGGATACCGTCGGCGGCTGCATCCGCTGTGTGGTCCGAAACCCGGGCGTCGGGCTCGGAGAACCCACCTTCTCGCGGATCGAGGCCGAGCTCGCCCGGGCGATGCTGTCACTGCCCGCCACCAAGGGATTTGAGATCGGCTCAGGGTTCGCCGGCACACGCCTGCGCGGCAGTGCACACAACGACGCCATGCGCGCCGACGGCAACGCCGTCTCCTTCGCCACAAACCACGCCGGCGGCACACTCGGCGGAATCTCCTCGGGCGCGCCGATTGAATTCCGCGTCGCGTTCAAGCCGGTGGCGACCCATTTTCAGCCGCAGCAGACCGTCAACACACGCGGAGAAGAAATCTCCTTCACCGCGAGCGGGCGTCATGACCCCTGCGTGCTGCCGCGAGCCGTGCCCATGGTCGAGGCGATGACCGCGCTCGTGCTCATCGACCTGCTCTGGACCGACCTCGCACGCGCCGCCGCACAGGCCGCGATCGCCCCGCGACAGCCGTGATCGTCACCTTCTGCGGGCACGCCACCTTCGACGTCACACTCCCCGACGGCCGACGCCTCTGCCTCGACCCCTACCAGGCGGGCGGCTTCGGGGGCCTCGTCGCGCTCCCGCCGCTGCCCGACCACTTCGACCTCGCCCTCTGCAGCCACGAGCACGGCGACCACAACGCCGTCGAGGCCATCCCCGCGGCGCGACGCATCGCCGCCCCCTTCTCTGACGACACGCTCCGCATCGACGGCGTTGTCGCGCCCCACGACGAGCATGGCGGACGGCTGCGCGGCGGCCTCGTCACGCTGCACCGTATCTCCGCCGGCGGCGTCACGCTGGTGCACTGCGGCGACCTGGGCGAGCGACCCGCCGGCGCGCTGCTCGACTGGCTCCGCGAGCGTCCGATCGACCTGCTGCTCGCGCCCGCCGGCGGCCACTTCACGCTCGGTCCCGATGCCTTCTGCGAGCTGGTCGCGCTCACACAGCCCGCGCTCTCCATGCCCTGCCACACCGCCGACGACGGCACGCGCTTCGCCGAGCTCGCGCCGGTCGCCTGGGTCGAGCGCCGCTTCGCCCGGGTCGACCGCGGCGGCTCACTCCACCTGTCGCCCGGCGCACACCGGCTCGACGGCCAACCCGTCGACGGCCCGCTCGTGAGGCTGCGGCACGGCTGACCTGCGGCGCGGGTTCGTGTAGGCTCCGTCCTGGTTGCCCTCCGCAGGACCTGCCGCCCCCGTACCCGCCATGCAGAACCCGACCCTCTCCGCGATGAAGAGCCCGCTCCGCGCCCGTGCGCTGCTCCTGCTGCTCGCCCACGCCGCCGCCTGCTCTGCCGACGGTTCGGGCGGGGGCAGCGATGCCGGCAGCGACACCACCCCCGATACGTCGGGGTCGGGTGACGACACCACAGCCGACACGGGCGGGTCGGGCGACGACACCACCACCGATACGTCGGGCGATGGCACCGTCGACACCACCCCGCAGCCGCGGACGCTCACGCTCTGGGACAACGCGCGCATCACGAGCAACGGCTCAGACCCGAGTTTCCAGAATGTGCGCGCCACGATCGACTGGGGCGCCGGCCCCTTCGCCAGCGTCATGCTCGTGATGGAGCTCGACACGACCTGCTTCCCCTTCTCGCGCTGGGCCGATGACCCGCCGCCGAGCGGACAGAACTGGCCACCGCTGTGCGACGCCTTCGACCGCAACTACGAGGTCACGCTCGACGACCCCGAGAGCCCCGACGACCCGCCTGCGATCGAGCTGGTGCGGGCGATCACCCCCTTTGGCGGGCCGCTGCGCTACGAGGCCGACATCACCGACATCGCGAACGCCCGCCCGGGGGCGCGCCGCCTTCGCGCCCACATCACGACCTACTCTGACGGCGCCGGGCAGGTCAGCGGCTCCAACGGCGGCTGGAACGTCTCCGGGCGCGTCGTCGTCGTCGACGGCCCAGCCCCCCGCAAGGTGCTCGGCGTCTACCCGCTGTACAACGGCACCTACCCCGCTCCCTACGACCCGGTCGAGCGCACCTTCGACGTGCCCGAGGGCACCACGCGCGCCGTCGTCGAGTACCGCGTCACGGGGCACGGCGGAGCCCGCGACCCCTCGTCGACCTGCATCGGGCCCGCAGAGGAGTTCTGCAAGCGCTACCACCACGTCACGGTCGACGGCGACGAGACGGTCTACCGTCCCTGGCGCGACGACTGCGACACGCTCTGCACCGAGGAGTCGGCCCGGCTCGGCACCCAGACGATCACCTACTGCGCAGAGAACCCGACCGGCTCGATGGCGAGCGTGCGGGCGCCTCGCGCCAACTGGTGCCCGGGCAGCGTGACGCCGCCGCGCCTCTTCGACGTCGCCACCAACGGCGCCGGCAGCCACCAGTTCGGCTTCTTCATCGAGGACGTCGTGCAGGATGGCGGCTGGCGGGTGTCTGCCGTGGCGATCGCCTACGGGGAGTGACGGCCCGCCAAGGCCTCAGGCGCCGAGGAACCAGCGGATCAGCCCCTCGATCTCGATGCGGGTGAGGGCGTCGCCACCGTCGAAGATCCTGACGGTCAGCCGCCCAAAGCCCGCAGTCGCCACGCTGTCGGCCGTGCGATTGAGGCGTACGGGGTTGCGAAAGCTGTCACCCCGGGTGGTCGAGAGCCAGTAGGCGGCGTCGTGCCAGCCCATCGCGTCGACCGAGACGCCGCCGTGGAGCACGGCGACGTGCGTGAAGAGCTCCTCGTTGGAGCCGAGCCAGGCGGCGGCCTTGCTCCCCTGGGAGTAGCCGGCGACCAGGACCCGACGGCGGTCGAAACGGACCCCCGTCGTCGACTCGACCCACTCGATCGAGCGCATGACGTGCTCGGCGTCGGGGGTGCGATCCGCGATGCGCCGGCTGCGCATCCAGGCCCACAGGCCGTCGAGCTGCGACGAGGCGTCGGGGGCGACGATCGCGAACCCGAAGTGACGCGCCAACGGCTCGAACCTGCGCGCGATCTCGGCGCCACTGCCACCGGGGCCGTGAATCAGCACCACGACCGGGACCGGCTGGCCGGCCGGCACGTCGGGCACGAAGAAGCTGCCGTCCCGGCCTGGCGCCGTCTCGATGCCCACGCGGCCGGAGCGCCCCTCGAAGCGGACCGACCAGACATCGGCAGGCGTCGCCGCCGTGCCCGAACCCTCGCTCGCGGGCGTCGCCGCCGTGCCCGAACCCTCGCTCGCGGGCGGCTCCGCCGTGCCCGAACCCTCGCTCGCGGGCGCAACCTCCGGCGCCGCCGGAACCGCCGGAACCGCCGGAACCTCAGCGGGCGCGGGTGACTCCTGGATGCCCGAACCCTCGCTCGCGGGCGCAACCTCCGGCGCCGCCGGGACCGCCGGAACCTCAACGGGCGCGGGTGCAACCTCCGGCGCCGCCGGGACCGCCGGAACCTCAACGGGCGCGGGTGCAACCTCCGGCGCCGCCGGAACC
>JBILLP010000001.1:0-31204 GCA_044376025.1 Bradymonadia bacterium | reverse complement strand
ATCCGCGCAGCGAGCACCTGAGCGTGACGCGCCCGCAGATGGTCGGGCGTCAGGGCGGCGCGGGTCACGCGGGAGCCGTCGACCGTGCGCGACCATGCGGGCTGGGCCCAGATGGCCCGGCCGGTCATGCGGGTCAGCAGCCCCTGCGGCTCCTCGAGCTGCATCTCGACCTCCTCGGTGCTCTCCTGCACCAGGTCGTCGAGCTCGGCCGGGTCGAACGCCGGTTCGAGCAGGTACTCCGCCAGCAGGTCGAGCGCCGCGTCGAGGTGCTCCTCGAGCACCGTCAGGTCGAACAGCGACGAGGTCCTGAAGACGCGCGACTCCGCCGAAGCGCCGATGCGCTCGAAGGCGCGGTGCAGCTCGAGCCGCCCTCGCCGGCGCGTGCCGCGGTCGAACATCGATGCGACCATGTCGAGCGAGCCGGCGAAGGCCGCGGCATCGCTCACCGAGCCATGGTCCACCGCGATACGGAGGCTGGCGAGCCCGAAGGCCGGCCCCGCGGCGAGCACGAGCCCGTCACCCGACGTGAGCGACGCCTCAGAGATGTCGAACCTGGGAACGCGCAAGCTCACTCCGCCGCCTCGTCGAGTGGCAGGCCAATCAACTCGTAGCGGGGACTCTCCTCGACGATCCGCCGTGCGAGGTCGCGCACCATCGCGGCATCCACGGCGGCGATCCGGCGCGGCAAGTCGAGTCCCGTCTTCGCATCGCCAAAGACGATCCAGCTCTCGCCGAGCTGTTCTGCGCGTGCGTAGGTCCCCGACAGAGAGACGGCGTCGCGCGTCCGCAGGCGAGTTCGTGCAGCGTCGAGCTCGTCACGGTCGGGGCCCTGGTCTGCGAGCCTGCGGAGGACCCTGCCGATCGCGTCGCGCGCCTGCGCGGCAGTCACCCCGGTTCGCAGGGTCACCGCGAGCTCGAAGACGGCGGGGAGCGCGTGCTCGTAGAGCGAGGCGCTGACATCGAGCGCGAGCTTGTCGCGGATCATCAGCTCCGCGGGCAGCAGCGCCGACTCCCCACCGTCGAGCAGCTCCTGCAGCAGGCACCAGGTTGCGAAGTCTCCTGAGGCCCGGCCTCCGGTCGGCCAGCCGATCAGCATGCGGGGCGCAGCGAAGGCGAGCTTCATCGAGTCCGAGAACGACGCAGCGAGCCGGGTTGTCCGCTCCGGCCGCACTGTCTCCCTGCCGGGGATACACCCGAACGTAGCCTCGAGCAGCGGGACAAGCTCATCGACCTCGACCGCGCCGGCGACGGCCACGAGCAGGCGCGAGGGCGCGTACCCCTCCGCGTAGAAGCGCATCGCGTCGTCGCCGCGGTAGTTCGCGATATCATTGGCCCAGCCGATGGTGGGCCACCCGTAGCAGGACTCGCCGAAGATGCGCTGGTAGAAGCGCTCTGCGAGCAGCGCCTCGGGATCGGACTCCACCACGTGGCGGCGCTCGTTGGCGACGACATCGCGCTCGGTCTTGAACACAGGCTCGGTCACGAGCAGGTGCTCGAAGCGGTCGGCCTCGAGCCGGAGCACCTCGGGCAGCGCGCCGGCATGGGCGGTGGCGGTGTAGTAGGTGAAGTCGAGCCACGTCGCGGCGTTGATCTGGGCGCCGAGCGACTCCATGCGCTGGTCGAACTCCCCGTCGGGGACGCTCCGGCTGCCCCGAAACATCAGGTGCTCGAGCATGTGCGCCAGGCCCGTCTTGCCCGGGACCTCATCGCGAGAGCCGACCGACACCCAGATCTGGAGCGTTGCGACCGCATCGCGGCGGTCGGGCCAGATGGCCCAGGAGGTCCCATTGGCGAGGCGACCCGTCTGGATCGCCGATGGGTCAAGGAGGTCAGCGGGCATGTTCAGCAGGGCTCCGGTAGACGTAGATCACCTCGGTGGTGGTCGCCTTGTCGTTGTCGCGCGCCACGACCATGATCCGGTTGAACCCCTCGCGCAGCGGGACGGTCGCGCGAAAGGGCGTCGAGGGGACCGAGAAGGCCTGGTAGGCGCGCTTGGTCGCCCTGAACTGCATCGGCCCGGTCTGGTTGTAGACGAGCACCGACAGGTCGCGGACCTGGTTGTCATCGCTGACCACGCCATTGAGCGTGTAGCTCGGCGTCGAGGTGCGCAGCGCCGCCGCGTTGATGTCGATGAAGGGTGCCTGGAACTGGATCCGCGGCGTGACGGTCCCCTTCGACGGCGCCGGCTCCGGCCTGAACTGGGCCGCGGCCTCGGGCACCCAGCCCGAGCCGCCGTCCCACGTCACGAAGTACCAGCCGTCCCGGGCGCGCCGCACGGTCAACACGGCGTCCTTGTCCGCCTCTGCCAGCAGCGAGGTCGCGTCGCTCGCTCCGGCATAGATCGGGGCCTTGTGCGCCGACACGAGCAGTGAGCCGGTCGCCTCGCGCCCGGGCGTCGCCTGCTCCGAGGTGCCGACCGGCAGCAGCAGCGACTCCCGCAGGAACTCGCGGTAGACCGTGTCATACACCTCGGCGTCGAGCTTGATCGAGCGCTCGGGCGGCTGCGCCCTCACGGTGAACTCGAACACCGGCGAGAAGGTGCCGCGCGCCGCGATCGCCGGTGTCTCGGACCGCCCGGTCGTGATGAACACCGCCGATTCGGACTTGTTGCGGATCGCGACCTGTGTCCGGTCGGCGGCACCCTCGCCGGTGTTGTGCACCGTCATCAAGAACTTCACCGACTCGCCGACCTGGAGAAGGCCGTCGCCGTTGCCGCCCTCGCTGTCGTCAATCCAGTACGAGAAGGCGAAGTGGGGCCGCGCCTGCCCGTTGACCTGGACAAAGAGCGCCGCGCTGCTCTGCAGGTCGATCTGGTCGGCGAACGCCTTGACCTTGACCTGGTCGATCCGGGCGACGTCCTCCTTGGGGACCTCGACCTCGACGGTCCAGGAGCGGGACTGCCCGGCGTCGAGGCGGCCGAAGACGAATTCGCGATCGGAGAAGAGGTCGTAGGTGCTCTCGGTGACCGCCCTGACCTGGTGCAGCGCGCGCGTCCCCTGGTTCGTCGCGGTCACCGTCAGCTTCATCGTCTCGCCCACCGAGGCCTCGTTGTTCCGCTTGTCGGACGTGATCTCGAGCTTGACCGGCTGGATGACGTTCTCCGCGGGGGTCCAGTCGACACCGGCGGTCTCGAGCCGCTGCTTGATGTCTTCGAACTGGGTCTGCGATGCCTTCTCGATCGCCGGCTGCGCCTTGGCCAACAGCTCCGTGCGCTCCCACGTCGTGCCGGCCGCCCGCAGGATGTCCCGCGCGATGCCGATCTCCATGTCCATCTTGAACTCCGTGGGGTCGACGACCGTGCCCTCGTCGGGCTCCTCCTCGGCGGGCTGGTAGAACTTGATCAGCGAACTCGGCCGCTCAGACTCCGCGGCGGTGTGCGTCGAGAGGAGGTGCGTCTCGAGGTCGCCCTCTCGAACGATCTCGTCGCTCGGGTAGAGATCGACGCCCTTGTCGTCGATCAGCACCGGCACGAGCTGAACGTCGGGGATCACGCCGACGCCCTGGATCGAGATGTCCCCGGGCGTCAGGTACTGGGCGACCGTGATCTTGAGCGCCGAGCCGTCATCGAGCTCGATGATGTTCTGTACGCTACCCTTGCCGAAGGTCCGGTCGCCGATGACGATCGCGCGGCGGTTGTTCTTGAGCGCCCCCGCCACGATCTCGCTGGCCGAGGCGGAGCCGGGGTTGACGAGCACGACGATCGGGTAGTTCGGCTGTGTGTCCTGCTGCCGGGCTCGCTGTTCATCACGCACCTTGTCGCCCTGCGCGACGGTCGCGACGATCGTGCCGGACTGCAAGAAGAGGTCCGAGACGCCGACCGCCTCGCGCAGCAGCCCGCCGGGGTTGTTCCGGAGGTCGAGGATCAGCCCCTTGATGCCGCCCATCTCACGCGACATCGAGCCGAGCGCGTCGCCCACCTCATCGGCCGTGTTGCCAAGGAACTGCCGGATCTCGACGTACGCGAGCCCGTCGCCCAGCGCCTTCGACGACACCGAGACCACCTCGATGATCTCGCGGGTCAGCGTGAACTTGTGCGGCTCAGACCAGCCGTGGCGGGTGACCTCGACCGAGACCTGGGTCTGGGGCGGCCCCCGCAGCTTGCTGACAGCCTCATCGAGCGGCATGTTGACCGTCGACTCATCGTTGATCTTCACGATGCGGTCGCCTGACTTGAACCCGGCACGCGAGGCCGGCGTGTTCTCGATGGGCGAGATGACGGTCAGCTCGCCGTCGCGGATGCCGATGGTGATGCCGAGTCCGCCGAAGTTGCCCCGGTTGCCGTTCTTCATCTCCTCGTAGATGTCCGGATCGAGCAGCGTCGTGTGCGGGTCGAGGGTGTCGAGCATGCCATTGATCGCGGCGTACTCGAGGTTCTGGAGCTTCGTCTCCTGCGTGTCGACCCGCGTCTGGAGGAACTGGAAGATCGGCCGCAGCCGGAGCGGGACCTCCCACAGCGAGGAGACCTTCGAGATGTCAAAAGACTTGGACTCGGTGCCGACCCGGATCTCGACCGACTGCGGGTCGTCGTCCATGTCGGGTGAGAAGATCGCCACCACCTCGGGCGCTGTGTTCTGAACCTTGTCGATCGCTGCGACGAGCATCTTCTTGGGATCGACGCGATCGGGCTCGACGTAGCTGCTCGTGACGTTGAGGGTCACGGTCCCGAGCAGCCGCAGCGCGGCGAGGTCGTACTCGCCGGGAGCGGCGTTGGCGGTGGCGAGCGTGCCGCCGCCCCCGTGGTCGAGCACGAAGCCCCGCTCCCCGAACCGGATGCTGAATGCAAACCCCACGAGGAGCGCCACGATGGCGACCCCGTATCGAACCAGGCCCAGGTATCGGCGCATGCGTTCTTCTCCCGCATCCCGTCATGGGATGATGGAGGCGTTCTATACGAAGCCGCGCCCTTGCGGCAACGCAGACCCCCCACCGGCCCGAACCGGTCGTCGCGGACGCTCATTCCGGCGGCGACGGCGTCGTGCCGAAGCCGGGTGCGTCACACCGGGTTGTCGATGTCCACGACCACGAGCTCGATCCCGTACCGCTCCGCGATGTGCTTGCCGAGGAGCTGCGGCCCGAACCGCTCGGTTGCGTGGTGTCCGGCTGCCACGAAGCTGCGCCCCAGCTCCTCTGCGAGCGCCTGCGACGACTCTGCGGGCTCGCCGGTCACATAGAGGTCGGCGCCCTCTGCCACCGCCTGCTCGAAGTACTTCGCCCCGCCTCCGCTCAGCACCGTCAGGTGGTGCACGATCTCGGGCGACTCGCCAAAGACCAGCGGCTCGCGGCCGGTCACCGCGATCACCCTGTCGATGAAGTCCTCGCGTGCCAGACCCGCCTCGATCTGCGCGCTCCAGCCGAGCGGCATGCCATCGACCACGAAGGGCCGGGTCGGCTCGATGGCCATCGAGCGCAGCATGCCCGCGTTGTTGCCAAGCTCGGCATGCGCATCGAGCGGCAGGTGATAGGCAAAGAGCGAGAGATCCTGCGCGAAGAGGCGGCGGAGCCGCTCCGCCCGCCAGCCCGTGAGCGACCGCGGGTCGTTGTTCCAGAAGAGCCCGTGGTGGGCGATGATCGCGTCGCAGTCTGCCTCGATGGCGGTCTCGATCAGCGCGAGGTTCGACGTGACGCCGACCGCGAGCCTGCGGATCGGGCGGCGTCCCTCGACCTGCAGCCCGTTGGGGCAGAAGTCCGGGAACCTCGCGACGGCGAGGTGCTCGTGCAGGTGTCGGGCGAGGTCGATCGGCTGGACGGGCATGCGGATCCCACGGTGAGCAGGCCGCGACGCGCTAGCAGGCCGCCGCGACGCCGCCAAACCCCGGTGGCACCCGGCCGTGGTCGACGCAGCCGGCCGGCTACCGGCCCGGGAGCGTCACACGCCGCAGCAGCGTGTCGAGCTCCGCGCCGCTGAGCGAGAGCGACAGGCGGGTCGCTCCCCGCTCGTCGCCCGCAGCGGCCACCTCGATCCGATCAAGCAGCGAGGCCACGAGGCTCCCCGGTGTGCCAGGGGCGGCCGACCCCTCGGCCGCGCCTCCCGAGCCCTCGCCGGCGACCTGCCGCGGCGGAGCCGCCGCGGCGCGCAGGGCGATCAGCACGGCGGAGACCAGCTCGCGCACCGAGGTGGCGGCGCTCGCCCGAACCGGGATCACCTCGACGTCGAGCTCGAGCCCGAGGCCGAGCCGTGCCTCCGCGGTGAGACGGGCAACATCGGCCACCCTGCTGGAGATCTCCGGCCGGTTCGTCTCCATGGCCACCCAGGCCGTGTGGGCCGGGTCGAGCACGAACGCCGCGCGTGCCGCGGCACCGGACGCATCGGACACCGGGCGGATGCGGTCGAGGACGCGCGTCCCGGACTCTGCGCGGGCCCGCGCCGCGACCTGCGCCGCCAGCGGCGCATCGGCCGCAGCCAGCGTCGTCGGGCCCACCGGGGTGACGACCCAGCCCTTCGCCTCACCCGCAGGCGCGGGAGGCGCTGCCTGCAGCGGCGGCTCGAACCTGCCGCGCGCCAGCCGCACGCTCCGCGACAGGTCGACCCCGTACCAGGCAGCCACGAAGGTCCCTGCCTGCTCGACAAGCCGGGCCCGGTCGTCCGAGGAGCCCTCTGCGGCGACTTCCGCCACCGACCTCCAGACGGTCGCCAACCGCGGATCGCCCCGAAGCGTCGCAAGGTCGAGCCAGACGACCGCGGTCGCGCCGGGCGGAACCAGCTCGAGCAGCGGCGCCTCCTCGGTCGGCAATGGCGCGTTGAGCGCCCTGCGACGCTGCTCCTGCTCCCCGGGTGTCGTGCGGCAACCGGCTGCCAGCAGCGCGAGCGAGGCTCCCAGCGCCGCGGCCCACCGCGGGGCCCGCCTACGCTGGCGGTTGTTGCATCGGTTCATGTAGGGACTCCTGCAGGGTCGGTGAGTCAACCCTAGACGAGGGCGTCGACATGTTCGAGGTTCGAGTACATGGATCGCTGTGGGGCGCCGCCTCGCCCGCCAGGGCCGCAGAGTGGCGGCACGCCATCGCCGAGTTCAACGCCGACAATGCCGTGGCCTCCGACTCGATCGCTCCGGCGCCGGGGGCCGCGATCGAGCTCGTACGGCCGCCGGGAGGCTTCTTCCACGTCAGGATCTACGGGGATCCGAACGAGCTTGTCGCCACGGTGCCGCTCGAGCCGCCAACCGTCGAGGCCCACTTCAGGGAGTATGCCGAAACGATCCGGCACCTGCGCCGGCTCGACCTCGAGGCGCCCGTCCGCGGCATCGAGGCCGTCGACTACGCCAAGCGCGTCGTCCACGACGAGGCCGGCGACTACCTGCGCAAGGCGCTTCGGCCCTGGGTCACGGTCTCGGTCGACGACGCCCGCCGGCTCTTCACGCTGCTGTTCCTCGTCGGCTCCGATCTGCCCGACGACGCGCTGGGCTTTCACCGCCGTCACTGACCCCGGCGCCGGTGCCCGACGCCGCCCGGGGGCGCGGGCCTTGACCCTGCTGCCGGTGCCAACCACAGTTGCCGGGTCGGCGAAGGCCGGCCCGAACCCATCCGGTCACCCATGTCCTCGAAACGTTCGCTCCAGCTGCTCTCGCGACCGGGTGGTTCACCCGGCGAACTCGGATTCAAGCTCACCGCGGAGGCCAGGGAGGGCGACGGCCTCCTGAGGGTCTGGCTGCGCCGCGTCGAGGCGTGGGACCGCAACCTCGACCCCCGCGTCGACAGCCCCGACTGGGACGTGCGCTGCTATCGATGGCAGGACTCCGCCTTCGCGCTGCAGACCGAACTGACGGTGCGGGACCTCGCCACGCTCGAGGGTGACTACCGCTTCCCGACCCTCGCGTCGGCGCAGCTCCCTGCCGACAACGGCGATCCGGTCCACGACGCGGTGGTGATCTGGGCGCGCCGCGTCACGGCACCGGCGCCCCCGACGGCCGCCGACGTCGCGCCATGAGGCGTCGCAGCGCGGCGACGCGTCGGCTCGGAGGCGCGCTCCTCGCCACCTCGCTGCTCGCGGCGCCCGTGTGGCTGTCGTGGCCGGCCGCCAGCGTTGCGGAGCCAGCCGGAAGCCTCCCGGTCGAGGCGCAGTGGGGCATCGACGGAGGCAGCCTCACGGTCGAGGTGCTCGCCAATGACCGGATCGATGAGCTCGAGATCAGCGTTCGACGCGTGAGCGACGGCCGCGTGTTCAGGCAGCGCGCCGGCACCGTCGCCTCGATGGGCACGGCGCGGGTTACGCTCCCGGCCCCGTCGTCGACCACACGGTACGTGGCGACCATCACGGGCACGCATGCCGGTGACCGGGGGAGCCTCGAGATGGCGTTCGAGGTCGCGGTCGCCGCCGACCTCGAGTTCCGCATGATCCCCGGGACGTACGAGGTCGAGGCCGGGCGGTTCCGCATGACGATGAACCAGCCCGCCGGCCACGTCGAGATCCTCGTCCGCGACGACGAGGGGAGCGTGCTCGCACAACGTTCGATCGCCTTCGCCGGCGAACCGGCAGGCACCCCGCTCAATGTCTCCTGGGTCCAGGGACCTGGCAGGGTGCTGACCCTCGATGTCAAGGCCTTCTCGGCCGACGGTGCCTGGTCGGCGGCGCAGTTCATCCCGTGGAAGGTCGACTACACCGTCGCGGGCATCCACTTCGCGACGGGCAGCGCCGAGATCCCGGCTGAGGACTTCGAGCTGCTCAACGGCTTCTACGATCGCATCGCCGGCACGGTTGCGCGGGTGCGCCGCTGGGTCGGTGTCGAGCTGTACATCGCGGGGCACACCGACACGGTCGGCAACGCAGAGGACAACCGGCGCCTCTCCGACGAGCGGGCGGAGTCGCTCGCGCGGTACTTCGCGGCAAAGGGCCTCGACATCCCGATCCACGTCCACGGCTTCGGCGAGTCGGCGCCGATCAAGGAGACGGGCGACGACGTTGACGAGCCCGAGAATCGAAGGGCCCAGTGCATCCTGTCGGTCGGGCCGCCGCCGAGCGGTCCGGGCCTGCCACCGTCGGGCTGGCGCCGGATCTCACGCTAAGGGCCGGTCTCCGACGAGCGCCAGGTCTCGCGCAGCGTCCCAACGGCGCCGCGGACGGTCCGGGTTCGCCTGACCTCGCCGCGACCGGGGCAGAGCGTCCGGGACTCCTCGATCGAGCCGGCTGCCAGCGGGTCGGCCGACCCCTCGGGCGTCGCCTCGATGCGACGCACCGTGACGCACCCGGGCGGATCGGGGGGCGCTGCGGTGCCTTCACCGGAGCCGGTGCTCCACGAGGCCACCGGGCCACCGGGCAGCTCGACCGGCAGCCCGGGCGCGGGACCCTGGACCGCGAACCAGCCTCCCGCGGTGGCCACCGCCAGCTGGCCAGGCGCCCGGTACCAGCGCTCCACCCGCATGCCCTCCGCGCGCTCGAGCAGCGTGCCGCCGTCGCGGTCGGCCACGATCCTCCACGCAACGTCTGTGGTGACGTCGCGCTCGACCGAGCGGCCGTCCACCACGGCGGTCCTGACCCCGCGCTGGACCTGCGCCGAGATCGGCCATGGCAGGAGGTCGCCATGCGCCGGGGCCGGCGGCGGGTCGTCGCGTCGAAGGCAGCCGACCAGCGCCGCCAGGCAGACAGCCACGAACGGGGCACGTGCACGTCGTCTCATCGAAGCGTCAGGTACTGGGTGGCAGCGATCTGCACCATGAGGTTGCAGGCGGCGTGCAACAACACCGATCCCGCGATGCCGCCGGTCCGCTCCGCGAGCCGCCCGAACAGCAGCGAGGGTACGAAGACGGCGAGCCGCATGGGGTTCCAGCCGATGACGAGGTGCGACAGCGCAAAGACCGCAGAGGCCGCGAGGTTTGACCGCGTCAGGCGCAGCCAGCCTCCGCTGCCCGGCGACTCGCCCAGGGCGCGCGCGAAGCGCCGCTGCAGGTACCCTCGAAAGAACAGCTCCTCGGGGAGCGCGACCAGCAGCAGCTGCACGGCGATCGACATCCAGATCCAGCTCCGGTCGAGCTGGAGCCGGACCGCCGTGCCGCGCTGTTCGGAGGCAAGCGGAGCCCGGTCGCCGACCCGGATCCCGGGCAGCCGGGCCTCACGGCCGGCGTAGGTGACCCGCACGTCGACCCAGGTCGCGTCGCGCGGCGTGATGCGCCAGGCGATCGGTCTGCCTCCCGAGGCGTTGAGCCGCAGCGTGCCCGGCGTCCGCTCGGTCGGCGGGGGTACGGCGTCGACCGCCGCGAACCGGCCGTCGGTGGCGGCCTCGATCAGCACCTGCTGCCGCGTGGGGTGCCAGTAGAGCGTCAGGTCTCGGCCGTCGGCGCCGATCCACGCGGTGTCGGGCGGCGCATCGGCAGGGCGATGCCGCGAGGTGCGCTCGATCTCGCCATCGACCCGGGCGAGCGCGCCGGCGCCGGGAGCCAGGGTCCGGTCGTTCAGGACGGTCGACCACACATGGTAGCCAGGCACGAAGAGCACGAGCACGATCAGGCTCCAGCCCACGCCGGTCGCCAGGCCCCGGGTGAGGCCCTCGCGGCGATGGTCGCTCGACGCCAGGCGTGGCGCGTCTGCGGGCAGGAGCCGGTCAGACAGGATGACGAACGCACTCGCCACGATGAGCAGCAGGTTCGAGCCGAGCAGCGGGACCATGCTTCCCGTCGCGGCGAGGATCGCAAGCAGCGCGGGCACGCCGACCGCCGCAAGCAGCAGCTCGCGCCGCGACACCGGAGGATCACCCTCGACGGGGTCTGGACGCGCCCGGGGAGCGGGCTGCGGGTCGCTTGGAGAGGCAATTTCGGGGGCGGACATGCAGATCGTTGAAAAGTGACCCCGCAGGAGGCTACACCATAGGGTGCCGGGTCGGGCGTTTTGGACGTCAGGGGGCCGGGGGCGATGCCCCGGTCCAACCTATCGAGCATGGCTCGGTCCGGCAGACGAAAGACCGTTACGAGAGTCCAACGATGGCGACCAGAGAAGGTGGTTCGAACCCTCGGCCTCCGCGCTTCGAAGAGGAGCCGCAGCCGGCATCGGCGTTCACGGAGGGTCCGACCTCGCTCGGTGCACCGGTCGGCAGCCGTACGATCATGGGTAAGCCCGCGGTCGTCCCGACCGCTGCCGATGCCTACTTTGTCAAGCGGGCGAGCGGTGCGATCGAAGGCCCGACGCCGAGTGAGGGTGTGGTCGGGGCGATCCTTGCCGGCGCGCTCGGCGGCGACGAGACGGTCTCGAAGGACCGGAAGTTCTGGATCCCGATCATGGCGATCCCCGAGTTCGGTGCGGCGTTCCGCGACGCGACGGGGCGTGGCGGCACGGTCGTGGGGGCGCAGGCCCCGATGGCTCCCGTGGCGCCGGGAACTCCCGAGGAGCAGGCGCTCAACACGGCGGACTTCAGCGTGGTGCGCGACATCGCGGAGCAGGCCCGCAGGGCGGCCCAGTTCGGCGAGCTGCCAAGGGCCGGCGGGACGCTGTCGCCCATCGGCGCGACCGGCCTCGGCTCGGTCTCGGAGCGGGCTTCTCGCCTCGCGACGGGGTCGTGGAGCAGCAACCCCGATGACCCCGCCGCGCCGGCGATGAGCGAGGCCTCCGTGGCCTCGATCCAGACGAACGCCGATGCGCTCGGGGCTGTGTCAGGTCTGCGCCGCGTCTCCCCGGAGGGCATGCAGCCTGGCACCGGCATGACGGGCCAGCTCCCGCTGCCCAAGGGCTTCACGAACTACCCGGTCGCCTTCAATCCGGAGTCGATCCCCGGCCTCGGTGGCGTGACCGATCTACCGCGCCCCGCCGGTGGTCGAGCCGAGCTGCCGCGCCCGGCCGGTGGCCGCAGCGAGCTGCCGACCTCGGCGCAGCGTCCTGAGCTGCCGCGATCCATGGGCGGAACCGAGCTGCCTCGATCCCTGGGTGGCACCGAACTGCCCGCCGGGCTCCCTGACTCCTACGCGCCGGCCAGCATGACCGGAGGCGGCGTCGATCCCTACGATCGGCGCGCCCCGGCCTCGCAGGGCGCGAGCGGCGTCCCGGCAACGGCGGCCTTCAACGTCACCGGGTCAGGCTACGACGAGGAGAACCTTCCTGCGAGCCGTGGGGCGCCGGTCGGCAGCCCCCGCACCCTCGAGGCCAACTTCGGTGACTTCGGCGAGCCGATGAGCGGAGGCATCGGCGAGGGCTCTCCCGAGGACAACCTCCCGGCTTCATCGCGGGCGGTCGGCACGCAGATGCTCGAACAGCTCGGCGAGGCAGAGAACCTCTGGGTCGGGCAGTCGCGGCCCTCGATCGGACTCTCCGCGGGCGACGGGAGCGGGGCGATCCACGGATTCGGTGGTCGCTCGGTCCCGCCCCGCACGACGGGCATCTCGACCGCGGCAGCCGAAGAGGCGCCGCAGGACCCGTTCGCAACACCGGGGCCTGCGGGCGGGTGGGGAACCCGCAACGAGGAGCTCCCAGACCTCGGCCAGCCGCCGCCGTCTGACTTCGCAGACTTCTTCCCGCCGGCGGATGCCACGCCTGCCGCCGGATCCGCCACGAAGGCGCGCCGCAAGCTGCCGACCCGGGCGCTCGTCGCGGGGATGGTGGCCGTGTTCGTCGGTGCGGGAGCCTTCGGCGCCTACCATGTCTGGCAGACGCGCAAGGCAGAGGAGGAGCAGCGTGTTCGCGACGAGGAGGCTCGCCGCAGGGCGGAGCTGGAGCGCGCCTCGATGGTCAAGCTCGGTGAGATCTCCGAGCTGCAGACGGGCTCGTCGAAGACGCTCTCCACCTTCGTGGACAACGGTCGCCGTCTGCTCCGTGGCGGAGGGACCGACCTCGATCGCGCCAAGACCGTGATCGCGGCCACGATGCTGCTTGCGGAGCAGCCGGGCCAGAAGGGGCTCTACTCGGAGATCACGCGGTGGAACTCGGGCATCAGGAGCCGCGAGGAGGCGATCTCGAAGCTTGCGGCGGGCGCCGCGCTCGCGGCATCCGGCGATGCGGGCGCCGCGGAGGCACTCAAGGCGGTCGATGATCCTGCGCTCCGGAGCTTTGCGGCCCTGTTCGAGGGAATCGCCGGGCTCCAAGCCTATCGCGGTATCGACTACTCGGAGCCGGTTGCGCCGTCGCGCGCGGCCCCCAAGGAGGGCAGTGGCGCAGCGGCAGAGGGCTCCGGCGCTGCGAAGGACGGGAGCGGCAAGGCTGGCGAAGGCAGCGGTGCCGCCGCAGCGAAGGCGCCGAGCGCGGAGGGTAGCGGCGAGGCGAAGGCTGCTGCGCCCGCAGCCGCGGCTCCCGTGCAGCCTGAGGCTGAGCTGCAGCGGACGCTCCCTGACTCGGTGGCCGCCGCGTTCAACCGCGCGACGCAGCTCGACCCCAAGTTTGTCTCACCCCGCTTCTGGCTTGGCTGGATTGCGCTCGACCAGCGCCGGCTCCCCGAGGCGGAGCAGGAGTTCACCAAGGCGCTCGAGCTCAACCCGCAGCACGTCCGCTCCCTGGTTGGCCTCGCGGAGACACTGCTCAAGGAGGGGCAGTTGATCGAGGCGGAGACGCGCATCACCCGCGCCATCGAGGACCTCGCCGACGTCATGACGCAGGCGGAGCGCAGCCAGACCTACCTGGTCGCGGCAGACATCGCGATCGCCCGGATCCAGCCTGAGCTCGCGATCGAGAACCTGCTGTCCTCGCTCCAGGCCGATCCGCAGAACAAGATCGCCCTGAACGAGCTCGGCGAGCAGTTCTACCGCGCCGGGCAGTTCCAGCGGGCGATCGAGTACTTTCAGCAGAACGCCGGGCTGGCCAAGAACGACCCCGAATCGACGCTGGGCCTGATCAAGGCCAAGTTCGGGCTCGCGGCGTGGGAGGACCTCCGCAAGCTCCTCGAACCCGCGATCACGAAGTTCTCGCGCGATGGCCGCTTCGCCTACTGGCTCGGCCGGGTCCATGAGGAGGCCGCGGAGTTCTCCGAGGCTCGGCAGCTCTACGACCAGGCGGTGCAGACAGACCCCAACTACCTGCGCCCCTACATCCGCCTCGCACAGCTCTCCTACCGCGCCAATGACCCGAGCGGAGCCCGCAAGCGCCTCGACGACGCGCTGGCGGTCGAGACGCGAACCGCGTCGGTGGCCAATGAGATCGGGGAGGTCTTCCTGCTGATCGGCGAGACGAACCGCGCGGTGACCTCGTTCAGGCGGTCCCTGGCGATCGACCGCTCGTACCCGGACGCACGGTTGAACCTCGCCGACTTCTTCATGAACACGAACCAGTTCCAGCGCGGTCTCGACGAGATCGAGGAGATGATGGCGAGCGGCGTCGACAGCCCCAAGGTCAAGTACATGCACGCCCGTGCACTGATCGGCATCGGCAAGGTCGACCAGGCCATCGAGGGGCTGCTGAAGCTCCTCGAGTCAGACCCCAAGAATGCGGACTACCGGTTCATGATGGGCCGGGCCCACTTTGAGACCCGAGCGTTCGCGCCCGCCCGCGAGAACTTCGCGGCGGCGTACGCCACCGAGCCTTCGATGGACAAGGCGCTCTACTACGTTGGTCGGTGCGACCTCGAGCTCGGTCACTTCAATGAGGCGATCTCGGCCCTCACCCGCGTGTCGCAGCGCGACCCGTCGGGCGAGTTCCATTACTGGCTTGGGTACGCGCTCGAGCGCGCGGAGCAGCTCACGCAGTCGATGCAGGAGTACACGGCGACGATCGAGAAGGACATCGGCTGGTCGCTCGAGAACCCCGAGGTCTTCTATCGCCGGGGGCGCCTCATGGCCCTCCGCGGGCAGGGCGCGGCCGCGCAACGCGACCTCAAGGTGGTGCTGACCCTTCAGCCCAACCACGCGCAGGCGGCATGGACCCTGGGCAAGGTCGCGTTTGACAGGCGCGACTTCGACGAGGCGATCGTGCGCATGTCCCACAGCCTGTCGATCGATCCGAAGCAGCCGGAGACGAACTACTTCGTCGGCTTGTCCTACCTGGGGTACAACCCGCCACGGAATGCAGAGGCGCTGCCCTACTTCCAGAAGGCGCGCGAGGGAGGCCTCGAGGCAACGCGCCCGGAGGTGCTCCAGAAGCTCGCCTACACGCTCCGCGACCTCGGTCGGAGGGCAGAAGCGGCATCGGCATTGAAAGAGTTCGTCGATCGTGCTGAACTACCCGCGGACGAGCGTCGCGAGATGGAGAACGAGATCCAGAATCTCGGGGGACGTCGCTGACGCCGTGAAGCCCGAAGGAGCTCCCAACTTGAAGCTGCTTTGCCTCGTCGGTGGAGAGTCCGAACGCGTGCCGCTGATGGCCGCGATCACTCGGCTCGAGGACACGCTGACCCGATGGGTCCACTCGTGGGACGAGTTCATCGATCAGGTGGCCTCGGAGCGACCCGACGTGGGCGTGCTTCACTACGCAGCCATCCGCGAAGGGGGACCCGAGGGGCTGAGGGCGGCGGAGTGGGCACTGCGGGCGCTCAGGCTGCCGATCGTGATCGTCTTCGAGGATCGCGACGAGGAAGACCGCCACCAGATCGCAATCGAGACGGACTTCGAGCACTTCGTCGCCGCACCCATCGACGAACGGCGACTGGCCCGGGCGATCACCCGGGCAACCGGCGATACGGCCTGGAGCGGGGTCCGCGATACGCAGCCAGGGCGGGTGACCTCGGACTCGAAGCGGGAGAGCCAGCAGATCACCGTGGTGCCCGCGAGCTTCGACCCGGCACTTGAGTCCCGAGAGAAGCCTCGCTTCGAGCCGCTGCCGCCGCCGGTTGCCGAGGCGGCCGCGCAGCCGGATCCGAACGAGGTAACCCCCTTCCACGAGAGCGCGGAGTCCTTCTCAGGGACCTCAACCGCGCCCCGATACTCCGCCCTCATCGACGAAGTCGACCTGGCCGTGCTCGAGGAGCAGGCCGAGTTCGAGGGGAACGACTCCGGCCTGCACGATGAGATCGAGCGCATCTTCGGCCAACACGCCCTGTCGGCTCACGCTGATGATCCCGACGACCAGACCGGCGGGCTGACCTCGCCCGATGGGTTCGAAGGACCTGAGGACTCCGGCGTCGAGGCACCCCCGGCACGACCTGAGCATCACACCGGAGACGCCAGGGAGCTGACGTCCAGCCCCGATCCTGCCTCCTCGGCACCTGGCCGACCCGTCTCGAACTCCGGGTCCAGTCCGATCGCGGCCGGGGTCGACCCCGGGGCTGAGCAGTTGACGACGCGTGCGATCGGGACTCCCTTCGTGCCGCGCGTCGAGGCGGTGCCAGGCCTGTCTGACGGACCGATGCCCCGTTCAGCCCTGGTGACGGAGCCAGTGCCCGTCCCGGTGCCGGGCTCGGAGCGTGCCGCGCGCCCCCACACGCCACCGGGCGGTGTCGAGACCGCAGCGGGTGCGGCTCCTGAGGTCGTGCTCGAGCTTGCCTCGCTCGAGCGGGGCGAGATGGGCGCCCAGGTGCTCGGCCGCGTGCTTCTCGCCGTGGCCATGAGCCAGCGCAGTGGCGAGGTGATCTTCAAGCAGGGAGGACTCGAGCGGCGCGTGTGGATGCTCGACGGTCAGCTCGGCAAGCTCGACGCTGCGCCCTCCGGAGCCGACGAGACACGGTTGCTGTCCTGCTTCACGTGGACCACCGGCGGCTACGATGTCTATGAGTGCGAGGTCTCGCGGGCGCGCTTCTTCCCACTCGCCGACGTGTACGCGCTGATCCTGCGCGGCATCCAGCGCCACATGCCGACCAATGACCTCGCGAGCGCGCTGGGCCGTCACTTCAGGGCCTACCCGGTCGTGACGACACACGCCGAGAACCTTCGGCCGCTGGCGAAGGACGTGCCCGCGCTCGGCAGCGTGCTCGCCGCGCTTGATGGCCAGACGCCGCTCGAGGTGATCATCGGTCGCGCGGGGGCTGCGATCAACGAGACGATGCAGTTCATCCACTTCTTGTGGCTGGTCGGGGGGATCGTCTTCTTGCCCGAGCCCGAGGCGCGCACCGTCCGGGTCAAGTTCCGCGCGCAGGTCGTTGTCCAGAGTACCGGGCGCCGGAGTGTCACGCTGCCGCCGATGGGGCAGCGATTGGCGAACGACCCCCGCCTTCGGAGCGATCCTCCCGGCAGCGCCGGATTCGAGACGCGCGCCCCGAGCAACCCAGGCGTGCCGAGCGACCCGCGCCGTGCCTCCGACCCGATCCCGCAGCCGTCGCCGGTATCGCAGGACCCGCGTCGTGGCCCGACTCAGGACGACACCGAGGCCGCTCGTCGCGCAGCCCTTGCAAGCCTCGAGGAGCTGGTCACCAGGGTCTCGAACCCCGACCCCTACAAGGTCTTCGGGGTGAGCCCGGGCTGCGGTGTCGAGGGCGTCGAGCGGCGATACTATGAACTGGTGCGGGAGCATCACCCGGATCGCTACGCCCGACTTGCAGACGGTGGCGCGAAGGCGACCGCCGACAAGGCATTCCTCAAGCTCCGCGAGGTACAGGGCGTGCTCACCGGCCTCGAGAAGGCCCGACTCGCCGATGCGGCGCGCCCGGCTGCGCCGGCATCGCGGCCTCCGGCACCCGCGACCGGCATGCGCCCGAATGTGCCTCCGCCGACGAACCCGGGCACGCCGCGCAATGCCACGCCGACGCAGGTGCTCCCTGCCGTCGGGAGCACGGGCACCCCGGGCGCGACCCCTCGAGGGGCGAGTGTCTCTGAGGCGCTCGAGCGCCTCCGCCGGCAGGGTGCAGGCCCCGCCTCGGTCACCGCATCCCAGCCGCTTGCGCAGGGCGCTGGCTCACCACCGGCCTCGCCGCCGCCGTCGATGCCGCCGTCGGCGACCACCACCATCTCACGGAGCGCGGTGGGGCGGCTGAGCCCCGACCAGATCTTCAGGAACGCCCAACGTGCCATCGAGCAGGGCTCCGTCGAAAAGGCGTGGGACCTGCTCGTCCTCTCGAAGCAGAAGGGCGCCTCCGGGGCCGTCATCGACGCCCACGAGACCTACCTCCTCGTCACGCGGCGCAAGCTCGACAGCCGTTCGGCGCGAAAGTCGATCGAGAAGAACCTCGACGATGTGAAGGAGGCCTACAACCGCGCCGCCGTCGCCACGCTGCTCGGACACCTCGCCCGCGCGGAGGAGAACGACGCCGACGCAATGAGCTACTACAAGCAGGCGACCGACTTCGACCCCTCGAACCAGGACGCGAACCGGTGGTTCAGGTACCTCAAGGGCAAGGCCGACAAGTCGAAGAAGCCCGAGAGCTTCCTCGACCGGCTGCTCCTCGGGCGAAAGTCCAGCTGAATCCCGCTCCCATCCAACCGCAATCCAATCCTTCGTTGAACAACAGGCCATCGCA
The DNA here is from genome assembly GCA_044376025.1 of Bradymonadia bacterium. Classification (GTDB taxonomy): domain Bacteria; phylum Myxococcota_A; class Bradymonadia; order REDH01; family REDH01; genus JBILLP01. Next base: position 12,983 of record JBILLP010000001.1, on the reverse strand, counting down.
CTATGGGAAGAATCATCGGCATCGATCTCGGCACCACCAACTCCTGCGTCGCCGTCATGGAGGGCGGGGAGACGATTGTGTTGCCGAACGCCGAAGGTGCGCGCACGACGCCCTCTGTGGTCGCGCTCACGGACGCTCGTGAGCGGCTGGTCGGGCAGCAGGCCAAGCGACAGGCGATCATCAACCCCGAGCGCACCATTTACGGCGTCAAGCGGCTGATGGGGCGAAAGTACCGCTCACCTGAGATCTCGGACCAGCGCCGGACTCTGCCCTTCAAGCTCGCGGAGGCCGCCAACGGCGACTGCGTCGTCAGCATCAGCGGCCAGAGCTACTCGCCGCAGGAGATCTCCGCCTTCATCCTGCAGAAGATGAAGGCGACGGCCGAAGACTACTTCGGAGAGGAGATCACCGAGGCGGTCATCACCGTGCCGGCCTACTTCGACGACGCACAGCGGCAGGCGACCAAGGACGCTGGCCGGATCGCCGGCCTCGACGTCAAGCGCATCCTGAACGAGCCCACTGCCGCTGCGCTGGCCTACGGGGTCGGCAAGCGCGAGAACTCCGTCGTCGCGGTCTTCGACCTCGGTGGCGGCACCTTCGACATCTCGATCCTGCGACTGCGTGCCGGCGTCTTCGAGGTCATCGCAACCTGCGGTGACAACTCGCTCGGTGGCGATGACTTCGACCGTGCCGTGCTGGGCCGCCTGCTGGAACACTTCGAGGAGCGCACCGGGCTCGACGTCTCCGAGGACAAGATGGCGCTGCAGCGCCTCCGTGAGGCGTCAGAGGCCGCCAAGTGCGAGCTATCGACGCTGAGCGAGACCAACATCAACCTGCCTTTCCTCGCCGTCGATGACTCGGGCCCCAAGCACCTCAGCTACCTGATGAGCCGGTCTGAGCTCAACGAACTGACCGCCGGGCTCGTCGACAGGCTCGAGGCCCCCTGCCGCACCGCCCTCGCCGATGCCGGCATCTCGACCGACCAGATTGACGAGGTCATCCTGGTCGGTGGCATGACGCGCATGCCGCTCGTCCAGGAGCGCGTCGAGCAGATCTTCGCGCGACGGCCCCACCGGGGCGTCAATCCCGACGAGGTCGTCGCGATCGGCGCGGCGATCCAGAGCGGAATCCTTGGCGGCGAGGTGCGCGAGCTCATCCTGCTCGACGTCATGCCGCTGTCGCTCGGGATCCGGGTCATCGGCAACAAGATGTCCACCATCATCCCGCGCAACTCCGCGATCCCGACGCAGCGCAAGAAGGTCTTCACCACGACCGAGGAGAACCAGGACATCGTCTCGATCGCAGTCCTGCAGGGCGAGAGCCCGATCGCCTCGGACAACCGGCTTCTCGGCACCTTCAACCTCGCCGACATCCCGCCCCGCGGCGCCGGACAGCCGCGCGTCGAGGTCACCTTCGACGTCGACTCCGACGGCATCGTGCACGTGCACGCGCTCGACATCGAGACGCGCCAGTCCCAGAGCATCGTGATCACCGACCACGGCGGGCTCACAGAGGACGAGATCCGGCGCGCCCAGGAGCGCACCCAGTCCAAGCTGAGGAACATCGCAGAGGTCGACTAGCCGCGCTCGGCGAAGCCCGCCTCGACGCGACGACGAACCTCGGGGTCCACGGAGGCCTCCCGGTACTCATCGAGGCACTCCTCGCGTGTCATGCGCATGCGTCGATCGTGGGCCGCATGCACCCGCCAGCCGCGCCAGAGCGCGCCGAGCAGCAGCAAACCCACGACCGGCAGCGACCCGGCCGCAATCGTCCCGAGCAGCCGCGCCGCCCCCCCGTCGCGGCGCGCATCGAAGGCCGCGAATCCAGCGGCAAGCGCAAGGGCCGAGGCCCCTGCCAGCGCCAGGGCCGGCAGGAGACCATCTGCCGGCGTCAGTGCTGACTCCCCGGTGTCGGCGAGCGACCTCGCCGGGCTGAAGAGCCCGCGGGACTCGAGGGCCGCCACGACCGCGGCTCCGAGCACCATGCAGAGCAGCACGGGTGCGACCCCCGAGGCCAGCAGCGCAAGGGCGGGTTCGAGCGACCCCGATGGCGACGTCCACAGCCCTTCGCACCCCCGACGGAACTCCCCGGATCGGTGCACGAGGCAGGCACCGCCCGCCAGCAGCGCGGCGAGGTGCTGCAGCGAGCGAGACGATGGCGCCGCGCCTGCAGCGCCGAAGCGCGCCCTGCGCGCGGCCGTGGGTGGGTACACGCGCCTGCTCATGGCGAGGACTCGGCTGGCAGCGGCGTCGGGCGAAGCGCCACGGAGCCGCCTTCGTCGAGCGCGGAGGCGAGCAGCAGCCAGGCAGCCACGATCGCAGCGACGGCCTGCAGCAGGGCGCCTGGGGCGGTGCGCGCGAACCAGCGGTCGGAGATCGCCCCCACGATTGCCCCGAGCAGCCTGACAAGGATCGACGGGGCGGCGATCACGAGGGCGAGGTGCGCGGCCGCCTCGAGGTGTTGCGCGGGACCGGGGTAGGCCACGTTGACCGGGATGGTGAGCGACTCGACGAGGGCGGGGAGCCAGCCCGAAGCGGCCGCTCCGGCCGCGATCGCGAGCTGCCAGGCGGCGGTTGGCTGCGCCTCGGAGCCATACCCGGCCAGCTGCGCCGCCCACCGACCGGTCGACAGCAGCACCGCGACCATCGCCGCCGCGAGCAGACCCGCCGCACATGCCGCCAGCGGGGTCGAGCCGGGCGTCCCGTGGCGCTCGAGCCGGGCGACCGCCACGAGCAGCGCCATGCCAAGCCTTGCCTGCCACGGCACCGCGCCAAGCCCCATGCCGACACCGACGTGCACCGCGGGGCCAACCGCGAGAAGGTGCAACAGCAGCCCCCGGGCCAGCAGGTCATCGGCCGCGACGCTCATGGGCCGCCACCCCCGGACCAGACCGCCGTAGCAAGGTCGACGAGCGGCCCGATGTAGAGCGGACGCGCCGCCCAGAGCGCCATCGCGCCCGCGATCAGCCGAGCGGCGCTCGACAGCACCGGCTCCGAGATGTGGAGCGCCGATTGCAGCCAGCCCGCCAGCGCGCCGGCGACGAGTGCGGCCGCGACCGGCGCGGCGCAGCAGGCGACGACCACCCGCGCGGAGGCGTCGAGGATCTCGTAGGGCTCCATCATGGTCCCGCCGCCGGGAAGACGTAGCCCGTCAGCAGGTTCTGGCTGACCAGCAGCCAGCCGCCGGCCGACCCGAACAGCAGCAGCTTCAGCGGGACCGCCACCGACGACGGGGGCACCGACTGCAGTCCGGCCACGGTCAGCGTTGCACCGAGCGCGAGGTCGATCACGAAGAAGGGGACAACCACCGCGAACGAGAGCACGAAGGCCTCCCGGAGCTCGGTCAGCGAGAAGGCCATCAAGGCTGTCGCAACCCCGACGTCGGCGTGCGCCGCGGACTGTCCCGAGATGCGGAGTGCAGCCTCGAGCTCAGGTTGCCCGGCGTTCGCGAGCAAGAAGGCCCGCCACGGTGCCTGCCAGCCATCGGCGACCCCGCCGCTCAACCAGGTCGTCGCCGAGGGAAGCTGCTCGAGGAGCGGTGTCATCACGGCAGCCGTCCAGGCCGCTGCGACGGCGGTGATCACAAGGTCTGAGGGCACGCTGCCGGCGCCCAGCGCGTGTCGAAGCGATGCGAGCACGATCTGCGACTTCGCGAACGAGGTCCCGATCGCCAGCAGCAGGGGCAGTGCGGTCGCGACGACCACCGTTGCCAGCCAGGCCGGGTCGAGCCCCGTCAACATGGGCGACACGCGTCCGGCGGCGGCGCGGAGGCGCGGTCGCGCAGGGGATTCGTCGTCGACATCGGGCTCCCTCCAGGTCTCAACGTCATCGTCGCGCAAAGTTCGCACGCTGCCCCGTCGTCTGGCAACGATGGGCAAACAGGTAGGTGCATGTGGGACAGTGTGTCGGGAGGTTCGGGATGCCGCTCAGCAGGTTGGTGTGTTGCGGGTGGGCCGCTCTGGCGGTGAGCCTTGCGACGGTGTCGTGCATGCGTTCGGCGCCTTCGACCGATCCGGTGCTCGGGCCTGAGGCGTCGGCGCCTTCGACCGATCCGGTGCCAGGGCCTGGGATGCCGGCGCCCGCGGGGGAGCCGGCACCCTCGGTCGGGCCCGCGCCGGCCGAGCTGCCCGCCGCGCTGGCACCGCTCCGCAGTGTGGCGCTGAAGGCCGGAGCCATGGCGGTCGTCGCGACCGATGACGGTGGCGATGTCACCTGGCTGCGGACCTCTGCCGACAGCCCCTGGGTGCGCTACGCCGGGGAGGCGCTGCTGATCTCTGCCGGCGACCTGTGGCGCTGGCAGGTCACCCGCCGCAGCTACCAGATGATCGCGGAGAAGTGCGACGCGAGCCTCGTCGAACTGCTCGAGGCCTGCGAGGATGCCGGGCAGCCGAAGCCCGGGTGCCGGGCCATGCGCGAGGTGCGCGGCGCCGAGCTGCTCAACCTGCGGACGGGCAAGGCGATGGTCGTGACGCCGGTCCCCGCGGACAACGACTTCTTCTGCACCCTGGAGTACGAGCCCAAGGTGACCCTCCGCTCCATCTGGGGCGGCAGGGCGACGATCGTCGACCTCACCTACCAGAACAACCTCGGGGCGGTGCACCCGTACACGATGCTGACGGTCTACGTGCTCGATCTCGCGTCGGGCGACTGGAAGCAGGATTCTCTGCTGACGGCAGACGATCACCTCGCCACGGAGCGCTTCTGCCTGGCGGACCCGACGCAGTGCCGTCCGTGTGACCAGGACTACCGCCAGCCTGGGACCGTGCTCGACGATCCCACGATGCGCGGGCTTCGCTTCGACGCCGTGCTGGCGGTCCCCGAGCGCATCTGTGACGCGACGCCGCGCTGGCGTTGGACCCGGGCCGCCGAGGCACCGTACGCGCTGAGCTGTGGGGACTGGGCCTCGTACTCGATGTCGCACGAGACGATGATGCCGTTCGGGCCGTCGGGCATCTGGCTGCCCAAGCTCCCCTGCGCAGAACTTGCGGGCGCGACGGTCAGGGGCTGGAGCTCGCTGGACCGATAGCGCCTGCCGGTCGCACTGGCCGGGATCGGGCGTCGGTGCTAGGAGCCCCCGCCCGTCCGTCGCCAGCCCTGGCGCGGACCGCAGCTCTGGAGGATCCGTGGGCGCGATCGCAGGCAGTGTTTCGTACACGCTCTACCACGTTCCCGGGGACATCGACGCGGCGTTCCGCGACGAGGCCTTCGAGCGGATCGCACGGTTCTGGTTCAGGCCGTTGCATCCCGACATGGAGGAGGACACTAGCACCGGCTGGTGCGACCTCGACGACATCCTGCTCGACGAGGCCCGACCGGCAACGATCTTCAGGGATGTCTACCTCTGCCTGGGGCTGCGCGTCGACAAGTGGGCGCTGCCGGCGACGCTGCTCAAGGCGCGGGTCAAGCGGGCCGAGCGCGAGTACGTCGAGCAGACGAAGCGGCCACGGCTCACCCGCGGCGAGAAGGACTCGCTCCGCGAGCAGGTCACCCGCGAGATGCGTCGGCAGAGCCTCGCCTCGGCCTCGGTCGTTGACGTCGTCTGGAACCTCGATGACGGCAAGGTCCGCTTCTGGTCCCAGTCGGGCCGGGCGAACGAGCGCTTCGTCGAGCTGTTTCACCGCACCTTCGAGATCCGGCTGATCCCCGACACCAGCTGGGTGGCGGCGCTGCAGGCCGGGCTCGATGAGCACCAGGTCGGGCTTCTCGGCGACGTCGAGCCTGCCCGCTTCACCCCCGACGCGTAGCGCCCGTCGCGACTCACCAGGATGCAGACATGGATGTCGATGACGTCGTGATCGGAAAGGAGTTCCTCGGGGAGGAGCTGCTGTTGTGGCTCTGGTATCGCACCGACGTCGACGAGGCGCGGTTCCGCGTCGACGAGGATGTCGTTGAGGTCTCGTTCGACGACTCGCTGGTGCTGGTCGCCTCGCTGGCAGAGACCGAACAGAGCCGGCTCAAGGGCGGGGCTCCGGCGCAATCCCCCGAGGCCTACAAGGCGCTGCAGTTCGGCAAGCGCGTCAGCAAGGCCAAGCTGCGCCTGCTCAAGGGCGAGAAGGAGTGGGTCTTCGTCTTCGACGCACAGACGTTTCGCAAGTCGGGCGTCAAACTGCCCGGGCTCGTCAAGAAGGACGAGGACTCGCGCCTGTCGGAGCGGATGTACCTGATCGAGGAGCTCGATGGCGCTTGGAACGCCATCTACCGGGCCTTTCTCGAGGACCGGATCGGGGACGCCTGGCCCGCGGTCCACGCCCGGATGCGCGACTGGATCGCCGAGCCGATCGCCGGCGAGGGGTGACGGCGGCGGGGGCGCAACGGTCGGGGTGACCCTTGGCGGCGGCGCGTCGGTCGTCTAGCGATGGCGGCCCTCCACGGCGCGCGCGCGTGACGTGGCTGAACCCTCGAACCGCGGTCCTCGCGGCAGTGAATCCATGCACGCGGTAATCATGGCCGGTGGCGCCGGCACTCGCTTCTGGCCCCTCTCGCGTCGGCATCGACCGAAGCAGCTGCTCCGTCTCTTCGGAGACCGCCCGATGGTCACCGAGACCGTCGATCGCTTTGGCGGGCTCATCCCGCTCGAACAGGTCGCGGTCGTGACCTCGGAGTCGCTGGCCGACGCCATCGCCGACGCGATTCCCGGGCTGCCGGCCGACAACATCCTCCGGGAGCCGATCGGTCGCAACACCGCACCCTGCATCGGGCTCGCCGCGGTCTGGCTGCGAGAGAAGCTCGGCCGCACCGACGAGGTGATGGCGGTCTTCCCCGCTGACCACTTCATCCGCGATGTCGAGCGCTTTCGCGACGTCGTGCGGCTGGCGGCCCTCGAGGCGGAGTCGGGCGCGATCGTCACGCTCGGCATCGAGCCGACCAAGCCTGAGACAGGCTACGGCTACATCCGGCGCGGTCCGGTCTCCGGGCAGGGCGTCGCCGATGTCCAGCGCTTCGTCGAGAAGCCCAACCGCGAGACCGCGATGCGATACCTCGCCGACGGCGACTACCTCTGGAACGCCGGCATCTTCTTCTTTCGCATCGACACCATCCTCCGCGAGATCCAGCGGCAGCTCCCCCGCCTCAGTGCCCAGCTCGAGCAGCTCGCCACGGTGTTCCGCGAGGGGGGCGATGGAGCCCGGATCGCGGAGATCTTCGACGAGATCGAGTCAATCTCGATCGACTACGGGGTGATGGAGGGCGCCGAGCAGGTGCGTGTCATCCCCGCGAGCTTCGGCTGGAGCGACGTGGGCGCCTGGGACGCGCTGCCCGAGGTTGCAGAGACCGACCCCTCCGGCAATGTCACCATGGGTGACGTGGTCGCCTTCGACTGCCGCGACTCGATCCTGATGGGACACGACAAGCGCGTGCTGGCCGCTGTGGGTCTCGACCGCATCGTCGTTGTCGACAGCGAGGACGCGCTGCTTGTGGCTCCGCGGGAGCGCGTGCAGGAGGTCCGTGCCATCGTCGAGTCGCTCCGAAACCGCGACGGCCGGCTCACCTGAGCCCCGCTGTCAGAACCTGGCGTGCAGAACCATGAATCCCGAGATCTTTCGAGCCTATGACATCCGCGGCATCGCCGAGCGAGACCTGACCGACGACGTGGCCTACCTGCTTGGCCGCGCCCTTGGCACCGAGGCTCGCCTGCTCGGCGCCACGACGTTCGCGGTCGGTCGTGACTGCCGCCTCTCGGGGCCACGCCTGCACGCTGCTGTCGTCCGGGGCCTGACCGAGTGTGGGCTCGAGGTGCATGACTTCGGCGCCATCCCCACGCCGGTCCTCTACTTCGCGGTCTTTCACCGCGGGTATGGCGGCGGAGTCCAGATCACGGGCTCGCACAACCCGCCCGAGTTCAACGGGTTCAAGATGCTCCTCGGACGCGAGGCGCTGCACGGTGACGCGGTGCAGGGGCTCCGTCGCCGCATGGAGTCCCGGGACTTCGCCTCGGGGCAGGGCCGGCTGGTCAGCGATGCGATCGAGTCGGAGTACCTCGACTGGATCACCGCGAACATCCATATGGGCCCGCGCAAGCTGTCGATCGTCATCGACGGCGGCAACGGCATCGGCGGACCCCTCGCGCTCGACCTGGCACGGCGGCTCGGCGTCACCGCGCACGGCTTCTACATCGAGCCCGACGGGACCTTCCCGAACCACCACCCCGACCCGACCACGGTGGACACGGTCGAGATCCTCTCGCGGAACGTGAAGGCGACCGGTGCCGACTTCGCGGTCGGCCTCGACGGAGACGCCGATCGGGTCGGTGTCGTCGATGGCAACGGAGAGGTGCAGTGGGGCGACCGGCTGCTGACGCTCTTCGCCCGTGCCGTGCTCGCGGACGCCCCGGGCGCGACGATCGTCGGCGAGGTCAAGTGCAGCAAGACGCTCTACGATGACATCGCGGCCCACGGCGGCAAGCCGATCATGTGGAAGACCGGCCACAGCCTGATCAAGTCGAAGATGAAGGAGTCGGGTGCGCTGCTCGCGGGAGAGATGTCGGGGCACATCTTCTTCAAGCACCGCTACTTCGGCTTTGATGACGCGCTGTATGCCATGGCCCGCCTGCTCGAGATCGTGTCGAACGACACACGGTCGATCTCGGAGATGCTGGCTGATGTGCCGCGCACCTTCGTGACACCTGAGCTGCGCGTCGACTGCCCGGACTCGCTCAAGTTCGAGATCGTGGAGCGGGTCGTGGCGCGTCTCAAGCGGGACGGACTCTCGGTCAACGACATCGACGGCGCCCGCGTGACCTTTGCCGATGGTTGGGGTCTCATCAGGGCCTCGAACACCCAGCCGGTGCTCGTGATGCGCACCGAGGCGATCTCGGAGGCGCGGCGCGACGAGATCCGCGCGTTCCTTGACCGCGTGATCGCCGAGGAGACGCCTCGATGACCGAGGCGTGGGCTTTCGGCGTCGACGTCGGGGGCACCTATCTGCGCGTCGGCCTGTTCAGCCTCTCGGGGGGCCGGCGTCCTGCCTTGGCGGGCTCGACCAAGCGGGCGTGGCGCTCGGGCGACCACGATGCCGCTGGAGCCCTGTCGGCCGCGCTGCGTGACGAGCTCGCCGCGCTGTCATCGCGACACGGCCTCGAACCGGCTGCGACGCCGCTCGGGGTCGGGTTGGCGGGGCAGCTCTCGCCCGATGGCCGCACGGTTGTGAACGCGCCCAACATCGGCTGGCGCGACCTTGGGCTGGTGGAGCTGCTCGAGGCCGAGCTCGGCCGCCCGCCCGGCAGCATCCGGATGGTCAACGACCTGACGGCGATCGTACGGGGCGAGCTCGCCGACGGCGGTGCCCGCGGGGCGCGCGACCTGGTCGCCATGTACGTGGGCACCGGCGTCGGCGGTGCGGTGGTCACCGACGGGCGCATCGTCCGCGGCGCGGGCGGAACGGCAGGCGAGATCGGCCACGTCAAGCTGCCCGGCTGTGACGCGCTGTGCGGCTGCGGAGAACGGGGCTGCCTCGAGGCGGTCGCCGGCGGCGCGGCGCTCGCACGACGCGTCGCGGCCATGCGGTTCGGGACCGACCAGGACGCGGAGCCCGCCGCCGACCTCGCCCGCGCGGAGCGCGCTGTCGAGGCCGGCGACCCCGCGGCGGAGGCGCTCTGGCACGAGGCGTCCGAAGCGCTGGCCCACGTGGCGTCGGGCATGTGCACCTTCTTGAATCCCTCGGTGCTGCTGGTCGGGGGAGGGGTCTTTGACAGGGCGCCGAGGCTCAGGCTGCGCTTCGAGGCCCGGACCCGGGACCTCACGCTGGCGGTGGCCCGCACGCGGCTGGAGATCCGCCACGGAGAGCTTGGCGATGATGCGGGGCTGCTCGGGGCAGCGATGTTCGCGGTCGAGCATCACTCGTGACGAAAGCGCGACGCTGTGATATGGGCCGTCTCCTCTTTCGCACCCCGCGACGCGTCGCGGAATGTCGAGGCTGAGCGTGACCCGACCGATCCGACGCAAGGCGAGCCCGAGGGGCCGCCCGCCTCAGCCACGACGCACTGGGGTTCGAGGAACCGAGATCACGGGCGAGACGGATGTGTATGACGCACTGCGTAACCACAGCGTATCGTCTTCGTCGCGGGGCCCCTACCTCAGGGATTTCGCCCCACCGACCCCGCATCCTGAGCTGCGGCTCGTGATTGCCGGTGACGAGGCCAGCCGCACGCTTGAGGTCCGCTATGCGGTTCGCACCCACACCGGGCTCGTGCGCGACCACAACGAGGATGACTTCATCATCGTGCCCGACCGCGGTCTGTTCGTGGTCGCCGACGGCATGGGAGGCCACGCCGCCGGCAAGATTGCGTCCGAGATCTGTGTCCGGGCCATCGCGGACGCGTTTGCGCCTGAGCGGAGCCTCGAACACATCGCCCCGGGCGACGATCCGACCTGGTCGCTACAGACCCGCGAGCTCGAGGCATCGCTCCGCACCGCCAACCGGGCGATCTTCACCGCCTCCCACCAGAAGCCGGAGTGGGGCGGCATGGGCACGACCGCCGTGGGCATCCGGCTGCACGGCGACATCGTCAGCCTCTGCCACGCCGGCGACAGCAGGTGCTACCTGCTCCGCGATGGAAGCCTCGCGCAGGTTACCGACGACCACAGCCTGTCGAACTTCTTGTTCGCGCTCGGCCGCGAGACCGAGGCGCGGCTCGCCGCCGCCACGATGTCGAACGTCATCATGCGGGCGCTCGGCCTTGAGCCTGACGTCTCCATCGAGTGCAAGGAGCTTGTCGTCCGCACGGGGGACCGCTTCCTGCTCTGCAGCGATGGGCTGAGCGACCTCGTGTCCGACCACCAGATCGAGCAGATCCTGCTGGATCCGCTGATCTCGCTCGACCTCGCCTGCGAACGCCTCGTGGATCGCGCTCTCTTCGCCGGGGGTCGGGACAACGTCACCGTGCTCGTCGTCGAGGTGCAGGAGGCGCGGCCCGACGCGCCGGGTTCGTCATCGCGCGCGAACGACACCTCGACCGTGGAGGTCGTCGACCCGCACTGGGGTGAGACCACCCAGCCCGGCGGCCTCCGCGATACCGAGGCCCACACCGACCCCAACGCAGAGACCCCGGTCCCGACCGGCTAGTCGGCGGAGACTCACCCGGGCCATCGCCCGCAGGGACGCACATGAACCCACCCATCCCGAACGGGTCCCGCCGCAGGCTGGCGGCGCTCCTCTCTGCGGCGGTCGCGCTGCTGCTCGTGGCGCGTGGCTACGCGATCGACGTCGAGGCACCCACGATCGGGACGCTCTCCGCGGCGCAGATCACGGCGCTCAAGTCGGGCAGGGTGCTGCGCACGATGACCGACACCATGCCGTTCCGGGGGCAGGCGGTCGCGCTCATCCAAGCGCCCGTCAACCAGCTTGCCGAGATCCTGCTCGACTACCCGAACGCCACCAAGTGGGCGCCGTCGATGGCGGAGATGAGGCTGGTGAGCCGAGCGGGGAACATCGATGTGCTCGAGGGCGTCACCGATCTGCCCTGGCCGATCCCCGACCGCACGTGGCGCATGCGAGCCGTGATCGGCCCGAAGACAGTCGCCGGACGGTCAGCCTGGACGAACGAGTTCCAGTATGTCCCAGGCACCGGGAACATCAACGAGAGCGCGGGCTACTGGGTGCTCGCACCGCTGCCAGACGACCCTGAGTGGACCTACGCAAAGTATGTCCTGTACGGCGACCCGGGGATCTCACTGCCCGACTTCGTGATCCGCTGGGCCTCAGGCTCGGCGCTGCCGGGCATCATGAACGGCCTGCGGAACCGCCACGCGCAGACCTACCCGGGCTCGAAGGCCGCCTTGCCCTGAGGGCGGGAGTTGGCGCGGGCGGCGGCGCGCGTTGCGTCAGGGGCGGCCGGGCGTCGTATTGCCGAAGAGGGAGCGCGTCGGGCTTCGTCCGGCCGCAAGGCGGTCCTGAGGGGTCGCTGCGCCTGCAGCGTGCGGGTTCGGGGCGCAAGGCCTGTTGGCGGCAGAATTGGGCTCACGAGGGCGTCTGTGGCCTGATGTTGACCCCGCCGTTTCGGTTATACGTCCCGCCAAGGGGGGTTTTTGCCGGGGGGTGGGGGGAGGGTGCGAGCCCGGTAGAGACCCCCGGGGGGGTGTGGGGGCGGATCGCGATTTCCACTTGATCCCTCCCCGGGCGGTCGTTATAGGCCGCCTCTCGTAGGTCGTGCCGTTCCTGGCCGGCCCCGTTCCGTCCGAAGGAACCCTGCCAAGGGTTCCGGTTGGTTTCATAGACTGACTGTTCCGGAACAGCGCCCCCTGGCGACATGGGGGGTCGAGCCCCGGCGAATGCTGGGCCCGAGCCGAGGGCCAGGAGACGCAGATGGATCTTTTTGCAGAGGTCCCTCAGGGACGCATTGCCCCTGTTTTCGAGGTTGAGACCCCCTGGTGGGAGCGTGACACGCTCCGCTTCGTGGGGGAGCACCTGACCATCGCCGGTCAGCGTGTGACCGACCTCGTCGCTCGCCACGGAGCCCCGCTCGTGGCCTACGACCGGTCTCGGATCATCGCCAACGTCAACCGGCTCAAGGGCGCGCTCGTCCGGAGTGGTCAGCCGAACCGGCTCTACTTCGCCGTGAAGTCGAACCGCTTCGGACCGGTCCTCGGTGCGATCCGGTCGACCGGCGTCTGCGGCATCGACTGCTGCTCGCCCGGCGAGGTGATGGTGGCGATCAACGCGGGCTTCAAGCCCGAGGAGATCTCCTTCACCGGCTCGTCGATCTCCGAGGAGGACGTGCAGATGATCGGGCACCTGCCGATCCGTCTCAACGTCGACTCGATCTCGATGATGCACAAGGTCGGGCGTCTCTTCCCGGGGCGTCGCGTCGGCATCCGCGTCAACCCGCAGATCGGGGTTGGGCTGTCCGCCCAGCTCACCTACGCCGGGTCGCGCCCGTCGAAGTTCGGCATCTACGCCGACCGCTTCGAGGAGGCCCTGTCGGTCGCCCAGTCCTACGGGCTGATCGTCGAGGGGGTGCACATGCACGTCGGCTCCGGCTGGCTGGCGCAC